>CAYUZF010000113.1:0-366 GCA_964449615.1 uncultured Aureispira sp. | reverse complement strand
CCAATACTACTTTTCACACCGTAGACGACCAATTTATTTTGAGTGATCAACGCTTGTTTCCTGCCCTGCAACAGTTGCACGTGTATCCAAATCCCTTTAGCAATGCGGTTACATTTGAGTTAGAAAGTGAGCAGTCCCAGGCGTTTGAAGTGGTGGTAGTGGATGCTGTGGGGCGCTTGGTAGGACAATTACAGAGTCCCAGCGGGGGCGCGGTGCAATGGCAGCGCAACCATCTACCTGCGGGCGTTTACTTTTACCAATTGCGCATAGCAGGGGCATTGGTCGGAACAGGCAAATTGGTGGCAGCGCCTCAATAATCTTAGTAAGGAACAGGACTTTGATTTATTGCAAAAAATAATTATAAAA
>CAYUZF010000112.1:14970-16551 GCA_964449615.1 uncultured Aureispira sp. | reverse complement strand
TTTTAGTTCCCTTCGTTCATGAGCGCTACGCTTTAGTTGAGGGACTACTTAAAATCCTTTTTGTATGCAGCCAAAATAAATGGCGCAGCCGAACGGCAGAACATATTTTTAAAAATCGGGCAGGTTAGGCGGTGCGTTCGGCAGGTACGGATAGAGCTGCGCGGGTGCGGCCCAATGCCGAGCATGTGCGTTGGGCGGAGGTGATCTTTGTTATGGAAGACAAGCACAAAAGCCGTTTGAAACGCCATTTTAGGCCACAGCTCAAAGAACAGGAAATTGTAGTACTCGACATTCCCGACAACTACCAGTATTTGGAGGAAGAATTGATCGACATTTTAGAGCAATCGGTGTTGTATTACATGGATGAAGCCTAGCCTAGAGGATTAAGGTCAATAAAAATTGAAGCAACCCTGCCATCATTCCCAATAAAGCGCCTGTTAAAATCAATTTCCATTCATCTTCTTGAAAAACAGGTCGTAAGAAATTAACAAACTCGTCGGGGGGCAAGTTGCTCATACGGGTATACATGGTTGTTTCGATGTCTAGGGCTTCTTTGGCGTAGTCAAAAACTACGTGGATTTGCTCTGGGGCAGCTTCTACGAAACGCCGTACAGCAACTTCTTTGATCTTGTCGTAAGTATCGGTGCCCGAAGTGAGTTTGATGACCGAACTGTTGAACCCTGCCGTTTTGTCGATGCCTTCTTGGGTGTGGTGGGCAATGATGGCTGCCAACCGTTCGGCACCTGCCCCGCGAAACATTTGGTTGAACACGTTGTCCATGGTCATTACATTCTCGGCCACCAAATGCGCGTACCCTTTAGATACTTCATCTTGGCGTTTCAAAAACAAGCCCTGAAAATTAAAGCCCAGTAGGTTGATGGGTTTGACGGGGAAAAATATCATTCGCAGTGCCAAGACATTGGTCAACCAACCTACAATCAAGCCTCCAACGGGCAATTGCCAAGGTGCCGACCAATAGACCCACAAGGCCGCTTGCAGCAAGCCAAAGATAAAACCGAAGACGAAGCCCGAACGCTGAATGAATACAAATTCTTTGTACCCTACTTCCAAAAAAATGCGGTTGAGTAAGATTTTGTTTTGTGTCAAATGCGCAATGGCCATTGCTTTTAAGTCGAAGACATCGGTGATGTTCCGCTTCACATCTTCCATGATTTCCTCGATGACGCCGGGAATTTCCTCGGCAGCGCGGGCATAAATTTTTTCTTTGCGCTGTTTGGGCAGCAATTTCCACATCGGCACATGTTCGGCCATCACTTCGTCGGTAATGTCGCGCGCCAAGCGCAAAATGTTTGGCCGCATTTGCTCGGCGACAACTTCAGGCTGGATGCGGGAAAATTGATCTTCTACGTCAATGAGTTTGGTTGTAATCATATCGGTGGCTTTCCCTGCCATGTATTCGGCCTTAGAGGGAATGATGCCCTGCCAACCTACTGCGGGCAAGCCCCCCCAACCAATGGCCTTCACGCCTTTTACCTCAAAACCCACAAATTCTAACGGGTAAAACGTCATACGCAGCGCCAAGACATTCGTTGCCCACCCAATAAATGCAGAGATAAAGGG
>CAYUZF010000112.1:12130-14960 GCA_964449615.1 uncultured Aureispira sp. | reverse complement strand
CCAGATGTTCTAACAAAAAGGCGCCCACTACACTTGTTTTTTATTCCTCCTCTAAATATTCTTCGCCGCGAATCAATGCCACCAACTCCCCCATCGCCATAGCGATGTTTTCTCGCACTTGCAACAGGCTTGCTTCCATCATATAACAAGGGGCGGTTACTATTTTGTTCGTATGATCGACAATTACTTCGTCAATCGTAGCCATGTTGATCATCACCCCCAACTCGCCCATCCCCTGGCTAATGCCTTCGATATCATAAGGCGAAGGGGCTTCGGTAGACCCTACCGTCAAACTGGTATGAATGCCTTCCCCTTCTAGTGCTTTGGCGATCACAGTAGGCCCCATACACAACCCCGCGAGCGGCTTGCCCGCTTGTACAAAGTCTATAATTAATTGTTTTACCGCAGGTCTAATGGCGCCTTCGGAGCCTTCTATTGCCCATTTGTTGAGGTTTTTGGCAGCTCCAAAGCCCCCAGGAATGACCAAGCCATCAAAACTAGCGGCTTCCACGGTTGCCAAATCCTGCACGGCACCTCTCGCAATACGCGCCGCTTCGACCATAACATTGCGTTTCTCGGGCATTTCTTCCCCTGTTAAGTGGTTGACCACGTGGTGTTGGTCTTCGTTGGGAGCAATGCAAACGGGCTGCACACCCAATTCCTCCAACGCTAATAAAGTAAATACCGCTTCGTGAATTTCGGAACCGTCGTAGACGCCGCTTCCTGCCAATAATACTGCAATAGTCATCGTGTTCTTCTTTTGCTGCTTCTGTAGTAGAAGTCAGTTGGGTGTTAAGAATAATGGGGAAAACTAGTTGATGGTTAAAGGTACAAAAAAGCGGACTTGTATTGTAATACAAATCCGCTTGTTATTTTTATTGATAGTAATTAGAATCTAATCTGGTACATAATATTGGGAAACAAGCCAAATTGTTTGGTGCGTACAATGCGTTGTTGATCGGCTAAATAGGCTTCTCCTGCTTGATTTCTGAATTGGGGTAAGTTGATAACTTCCACATACAAGTGGTGAGAAATGCGTTTTTTGCGGTGGTTGAGTCGAACGCCTACGCGCAAATCCAAGCGGTTGTACACACCTGTTCGCTCATAAAAGGCACGTTCCATGTCCAACGTTTCGTACCCCAACTGTTGCGATGCCTCCAAATCAATTGGGATATAAGGCAGACCGCCGTGTGTAGTGAATCGCAAGTCTACATAAAATACATTTCGACGCTTGGGTCCAATTTTAAATTCTTTGCCGCCCATGATAGAAGCAATGTAACGCACATCAAAAGCTGTGTTGCGCCAAATGTCGTCGCTGCCTTTGTAAAAGCCACGCTGGTACGAAGCGGTCAGTAAGCCGTAATAGCCCCTGCCTAAAAAGCGTTCTATAGAAACTTCAGCCCCGTAATTGTACCCTTCGCCCTCATTGACCAAACCACTGCGAAAAAGCGAGCTTTCGTTGGGGCCATTGTTTAGAATGGAATAACTGCTCGGCGTAGCTTCTACAGGAACATCCGTCTGGTAAAAGGTATAGAGATTGGCTTTGAACGTCCAGTATTTACTCACCGCCCAGTCGTAAGACAAAACAACATTGTGACTGCGCAAAAGGCCTAAAGAACGGTTGCTGTCGTCAAACGTCTGCCCATCAGCGGACGCGACATGAAAGAGTATAGAAGCAGGAGGTATTCTACTGTGCAGGCCATAGCCCAAATTTAATCGGTGTTTATTAGTAATATTATAGGTAAAGTTTACACGCGGTTCTACTGTCCAACTCTTTTTGTTCAAACTCCAGTACATGCCTTGTACCCCAAGCAACAATTCGAAGCGCTTAGAAATTTTATACTGTGCTTGCGCAAATACATTGGCTTGTACTTGTTGCTCTTGAGCATACGTCACTAAGCGCTCGGGATTTAAAAACCCCGCTCTAAGTTGGTAGCGGTATAAATAGGCTTCCACGCCTGTACGGATGGAGAACTGTCTGGATATTTTTCGGTTGAGTACCGTTGATAGCCCTATTCGGTCGTACCCCTGTGAACGCATAAAATAAGGTCGCTCTGTTCCATCTGCCGCTATAATGGTATCTTGTTGGTTGAAGTAGTCGTGTATAAAATAAGACAGGGTTGTTTTGACGGACGTCGCATCGTCTAGGTAGTATAAATGGTTGCCCCCCACCAGTGCCAAGTTGGAACGCAGGGCAATGTTGCGGCCCTTTTGCGCAAAAATATCGTTCGTATCCACATTTTCGTCCAATAGATTTACACTAGAAATTCCACCAATTCCAAAAATGGAAAAAGTGCCTGCATTTTTAGTTGGAATGCGTATTTTTAAATTGGCATCGGCATACTGTGGCACCGAATTAGACCCCAAATCAATATTCAAACCCTGCAACATATCCAATATACTCCCCCTAGCAACCACCAAGTAAGAGCTTTGCCCTTTCTTGAACGGCCCTTCTGCGCTAAACTCCACTCCCAACAGACTAATTTGCCCCATAAATTCGTGTCGACGGTTGTTGCCCTGTCGCAAATTCATATCAAAAACACCGGCATAAGCATTGCCATACTGTGCCGAAAGTGCTCCATTAGCAAAATCCGAATTGGCCAGCACGTTGGTATTTACAATAGGAAAAATTCCACCTGTTGCTCCTAGTATGGCAAAATGATGGGGGTTTTCGACGGGCACATCCTCTATGCGGTATTGAATGCCATAAGAACTGTTGCCTCTAGAAATCAGGTCGTTTTGCGTATCGTCTGCATTGTACAGCCCTGGAAAATTGGCAATAGAGCGCACCGGGTCGTTGAAACCGCTGATGTAGTGCTGCGTTTCTTCC
>CAYUZF010000112.1:11750-12109 GCA_964449615.1 uncultured Aureispira sp. | reverse complement strand
AATATTCATGGGGTCTACGGTTTCTTGTTTGCTGTTTCGGTAATCGTTTTTGGATTTTCCGATTCGGGTGTCTTCTACAGAAATCACCGTCATTTGGATTTGTTCCTCCAGGGCTACAGTAATAACGGCTTGCTTTCCCGCTACTACTAGTTGTGGATAAATGGTTTCGTAATAATTTTCTAAAACAATTTTTAAACGTTGGTTGCCCAAGGGAACTTCGTTCAGTTCAAAATACCCTTGCTCATTCGAAACGGTACTAATGGTGGGGTAATAATTGAGCAGCTGCACAGAAGCCTTAGCCAATCCTTTGCCCGTAGAACGGTCGGTTACATAACCGCGAACCACCTGTTTTTTGACAG
>CAYUZF010000112.1:1129-11740 GCA_964449615.1 uncultured Aureispira sp. | reverse complement strand
AATTACTAATTAATAGTAAACGTAAAAATAGGAGATGCATGGTATAACGTCTATTTGATGTATGAAATACAAATAAGGTACTAGAAGAAACTGCTTGTTGAGCTACCCAAAACAAAGGGGACGAGGTTTCAAAACAGCAATACCGCAGCTTTACTAGCTCATTTGCTAATAATAACAATATCTAAATAAACTTGGGGAAAGTGGTGTATGTGTGTGTGCGTAAACGATTGGTAAGGTGCAGAGCACCTAGTCTATTGTAGCTGGCAGTGAAAAGTTATTCGGTACTGCTCGGAACGTATATTTCCATTGGCGTAAGGAAAAAACAGAGAAATTCAGTTGCTTCAAAAAAGCAAGGCAAAAAAAAGGCTTAAGATGCCTTTGGCTAAAATGTAGTGTTGTGTTCATTTATACTATTGCTGTTGTAAAATAAAGCAGTCGTTTTAGGAGTAGAACCGACCATTCTAAACAGAACTCTCATGGGAGTTTATAAATAAACTTGGAGAAAATGGGGAAAGCACAAGAATACGAATTATAATGCCCCTATGCAAGCGCTTTCCCACAATTGTTTTTTTAATAAGGAATGTTTTTAAACGCTAGAACTGAATTCTATAGAACACATTTGGAATAAACCCAAACTGCTGACCTGTTAAAATCGCTTCTTGACTGGTATCGTAGTAGATATTCCTAGCGTTGTACAAATTGGCCACATTGACCAAATCAACAAAGAAATGATGGGACACTTTTTTACCGTTGAGGCGCGCACCAATCTTTACATCCACCCGTGTATAAGGAGCCAGGCGCTCACTGTTGGTAACCGTTTCGTCGTAAACAGCTGTTCCTTGGGCTTGTGATTCTTCTAACAAAATAGGCGTGTAAGGCGTTCCTCCGCGATGTACTACCCGCGCATCTATAGTAAAAGCGTTGCGTTTCTTAGCACCAATTTTAAACTCTTTTCCAATTACCAATTGAGTTAGGTATTGAATATCAAAAGACGTATTGCGCCAGACATTGTCGCTGCCTCGGTACAGAGAACGGAAATAAGACCCCGATACAATGCCGTAATACCCCATGCTCAAAAATTTCTCAAAAGACAACTCCCCTCCTACGTTCACCGATTCGCCATCGTCTGCCAAATTGGTACGTTGGGGCGTCTCGTAAACGCCAAAGTTGATCAAAGAAAAACTGCTGGGCAACTGATCGATAGGAATGTTGTTGTTGTACTGGCCGTAAGCGCTGATTTTCATCGCCCACTGTTCCGCAAAGTACAAGTTGTAAGACAATACCCCGTGGTGGCTGTTGAGCAGTCCCAAGTCGCGGTTGCTGTCGTTGTAGTCCGTGTTGTTGTCGGCATCGGGTTCTACATAAAAAGAGATTGAAAAAGGCTGGAGGCGGCTTTGCCAGCCATAACCGAAGCTGATTTTGTGGCGGCGACCAGGGTACCAATTGAGCGACAACCTCGGTTCTACCGACCAGGAATCGCTATTGAGCGAGAAATATTGCCCGTGTACCCCAATGTTGAGGTTAAAGCGGGGCGAAAACTTGTATTTGGCTTGCATAAAGCCCCCTACATGGTACAATAAATCATCCGAAAAATAAACCAAATGATCGTTGTACAAATCTTGTTCTTCAATATCCAATAAGAACAAATAGCCGTAGACCCCTGCCCGCGTAGTTAAGCGCGTGTTCCACTTGCTGTTGAACGTGCTGCTCAATCCAATTCGATTGCGCATAGAACGCGCTTGATAATAGTCCAACAAGACGTTGCTGGGACTGACAATTGTACTATCTATAATATTGCCCAAAGAATCTTGAAAATACAACGTTTCGCCTGCTGAAACAGAATCCTTGTCCGATTCATAATTCTCAAACAAATACGAAACCGTTGTTTTTAAGTAGTTCTTTTCGCCGATAAATTTCTTGTGACTTAACCCCACCAAACTCATCTGTGTTTCGGTCTGTATGTTGATGTTTTCAAGGGCAAAAATGTCAGACGCTCGGTATTCTTTTGCTAAAAATTCTGCCTCTGAAATACCTCCAATAGCAAAAAGGGAAAAATGCCCTGCCTGCTTGGTCGGCACGTCTATTTTTAAATTTAAATCTTGGTAAGTAGGGCTGGAATTACTACTGGTATTAATTCCTAAAGCTTGTGCAAATTGAATTACCGAATAGCGGTAACTCACAATAAAAGAAGCGCCTCCTTTCTTAATAGGGCCTTCCAACATCACCTCCGCTCCCCACAAACTAAGCTCTCCCGTAAACTCTAGCTTTTCGTTGTTGCCTCGACGCGATTGAATGTCAAAAATACCTGCCGTTGCATTGCCGTATTCGGCAGAGAAAGCGCCTGTCAAAAAATCAGCTCTATCTAAAACATTGGTATTTAAAATAGGGAAAATAGCGCCTGTGTTGCCCAAGCGGGCTAAGTGGTGCGGGTTGTCTACGGGAATGCCATCGATCTGCCAACGCACACCAAAAGGACTGTTGCCCCGTATGACCATGTAATTTTGAGGGTCGTCAATGTTGTAGACACCTGGAAAATTGGACGCTGCTCGTGCGGGATCTTCAAAGCTTCCTGGATAGCGGTTGACCTCTTCAAATTCTATCGCTCGGTAGCTTACGCCACTCATTTCATTTACAGGGTCCAATCTGCTGTTGCGCAAACGGCATCGATCTTTTTGAGTGGTTTCGTCTGTAGGCGCTGCCTTCGTTAGTTCTGCTATTTCCTCTTCCAACCCAATGGTCAATACAATTTCCTTACCTGCTCCTACCAGTACATTTTCTATATAAGGGTAGTACTCGTGCCGCTCCACGCGGATGCGCTGCCGACCAACAGGCACACTGACCAATTCAAAGTTACCATTCTCATCGGTCACTGTACTAATGATGGGAGAATGATTGAGCAGTTCTACGGTTGCATAAATAAGCGGCTCCTTAGAAGCTTGATCTACAATGATTCCGCGAACCGATTGCCCCTGTCGGGTTGCATAGATGTAACTGCTTTCGGTTGAATTGTTGCTAGAGGAATAACTGTTTAGTTGAGCATGTGTTGTCCATTGTTGCCCCAACAAAAGCAACAAAACCCAACTGCACTGTAGGCCTATTTTCATGAAAAATCCTTTTATTGATTGATAATAGTAACGTTTGAATAATTAGGTGATTTTCTGGGTATGGTGCTTAGTTGTAACGATAGAAGATAGTGTGGATTAGTAGATGATTGGGTCTACATCAAACAATGACAGTCGTATAATATACAGCTTATTATCAATTCAAGAACAGTTTTCTCGGAACTTTTTTAAAATTTTATTGTTTCACCCTATTTTTGAACCTTATTTTAAATACAACCTTAAGTAATATAAAATAAACAAAAATCTTATAACACTGAAAATCAAGTAATAAATAGACTTGTTGCAAAACGGCAGCTACTACTTAGAAAACTATTTTCTCTTCCGCTTACAAATGGCTCTACCTGCTGCTTTTGGTGCGTATATGGTATAATTGGCAGCGTTGTCACCTTCCAACGCAGGCAATTTTACCGCTCTTTGCCATAAAAAATAGACTTGCAATGTCCACTAAACATTACAAGTCTATTCCATAAAAAAGATCTACAACGTTGCGTTGTCGGTAGCTGCCCTATTGGATTTTACCGCTTCCGTACAAGCGCCTTGCCCAGTAAGTATTTAAGAATATATTGTTGGGATCGCGTTGCGCTCGCAGCGCCAAGAAGTCCTTCATTTTAGGAAATTGCGCGCTGTAATAAGCCGTCCAATCCTCTACGTCGTAATCGGGTACAAAGCGGTAGGGAATTTGATGGTCTCTAAACAAACGCCAAAACTGGTCGAAGTAGTCGCCCTTTCCATCTGGCGCGCCGTCGTTTGCCGTGTACCAAAATAGGTCGAAGCGCACACAACCTTCACTAAATTCATCCTCGCCATTGGTATACCCCGCATGCATCCAAAAAGGGCTGCTATGCCCCGCGTACAGCTCATTGGGAAACGCTCCTGTCACTTCCGTATTGTTGCCTTCTTTTTCTCGGTGGGCTTGGTAATAATCGCGCAGCAGTTGCATGACTTTTTGGCAATATTGCACAGGAATCCAGAGTTCTGTGAATTCTGTTCCCATGAGTTCATCGTCCACATTGTTGTCTTTGGGCAAGATGTTGTAATAGACATCGCCAAAGGTTTTTACCCCACGCTTATCGGTGGTCAATGGTTGAATAAGGTCAATAATTTGCGGCAACAAATATTTAGCAATTGCGCGCAGCGGCACCACCGTGAACCGATTAATTCCAAATTGAAGTAAGTTGCTCAACAGCATATACACCGCCTCTGGTATTTTGTGTTGGTGTTCTTTCATGGCCGATTCAAAATCCACCTCTACCATCTCCTTAAACCGTTCCAACGCATGCTGAATAGCTTGGGCGGCGGTCTTATTGTCACTCATTCCCAACAACATATACAAAATAGCCGTTCCCAGTTGTTCCAAATCCGAAACAATAGGATCGCTCGAAAACTCGTAATAGGGATGGATTTTGCTGGGTTTAATGCTGCATCCTTGCTCGTCGCCTACGGTGCGTTCTGCTGCCCAAACAACAATCCGTTCACAGTCTTCCTGTGGCCACCACATAATTCTACAGTAGGGCGTTTGCTTAAAAAAAGCTTCCAAACTCAGTTGTGTATCGGTTCCTGTTCCAAACAAATCTATTTGACATTTGGAGCGTTGGGTTGGAGTAGTGCGTTCTTCGCCCTTGATGTAGTATTTGGGTGTGAGTTGGAATCTTATTTTGGTGATAATCCCCAACACGCCCAGCGAACTGCCCAGGGCGTAAAATTCGGGGTCTTTGTCCTTTTCAAACCACTGCGCTTCGCCTCTGCCGTCTATGGCTCGAAAAGCTAAAATATTATCGGTTAAGGCGTACTGTAGGCTCCCTCCTGCCGATCCTGTCATCGAAAAGCCGCTAATGGTTTGATGCGTGATTCCCCCAATGTCATTTAATGCCCAACCTTGACAAGGCCCCGTTTTTTTATGCCAAATTTTATACAAAAAACTATCTTCTAAAGGGGTTTCGTCGGGGACTTCTCCCAAATGAATGCCTGATTCAGCCACCACAATTCCCCGCTCCTCATCTTCCCAAATTAAACTTCTAAATCGATCTAAGCGAATGTTGATGTGCGGCCCTTTGGGGGGATTTTTTTCCGATACTCTTTTGGGTATTTGGGTTTGCCCTTCGCCTGGGTCGGTATAAATAGCGTGTGCCATAGAATGGGCTGCTCCTCGACAGCGCACTTGCAGCCCTTTCGCATTTGCCCGCTGTACCAAAGCTATAATTTCTTCTTCAGTTTGAGGATGGTAAAACCCATCGGTTTCGATAATAGGAGGAGATAAAGCGTTCATAATACGACTTGTTTTTATCAAGTTGGGAGATACAAAAATCGGCAACAGGTGCCTTTTGACTGGTGTAGTAAGGGAAAAAGGATACCGTCTTGTTTAACCACCCGTTCCAATAAGCACCTTGTTCTCTTTTACAACCGATTAAACCGCCATTTGATTAAACAAAAACCTTTAATTTTTAAGATTTTTTTAACGCTCTTTTTTTGGGGAAATAACAGCTGTAACGACTTATTTATAAGGTATTTTAGTTCTACTCTTTAAGAGAACGTTTGTTTTTTGTCTTTTCAAAGCGAAAAAAAATAAGGCAGTTTTGTAGAGTTGCGCCGTTTTTCGCTCGGGCAAGTGAGAAAAAAAGCGCTGCACTACTCGATCTCTACCACTATCGCACAAAGCCTGAAGGACTTTTTTAGAACACAAAAAAGTTTCTGGTTATGATACGATATCTCTTATTGTGCTGCTTTCTATGCAGCAGTGTTGCGCTGTGGGCGCAAACCACGGGCGGTTTATACGGCAAAGTTACCGATAAGGCTTCTGAGGAAACCCTCATTGGGGTAGTCCTTGTTCTTATGGACGGTGATGTACAAGTTGCTGCAACCACGTCCGATTTGTCTGGCAATTACAATTTTTCTACCATTCAGGCAGGGACTTACCGCCTAGTAGCCATGTATACAGGCTACCCCAACCTCCATTTAAAAGACTTGACTATTTCTGCGGATCAGAATAGAAATCTAGATTTGGCTCTGTCCGAAACGTTGGATGTTCCTGTCGTTACAGTGGGTGTAAAACTGGTTGACCCCACCAAACCGCAAGTTACTAAGCGCGATGCCAATTTCATAGGCAACAACCCCGACCGGGGCATTATCAATACCATTGCTTCCACAACGGGTATTAATACACCCGATGACGGGGAGTTGTTTAGCTCGGCAGGCAGCCGCACCACTAGTAATTTGGTGATGGTCAACGGTGTGCCGATGCTCAACAGCAACAGCATTCCGCTAGCAGATTTGGAAGTTTTGGAAGTACAAGTAATGACCAGCGGTATTTCGGCGCGCTACGGCGATGCCACGGGTTCTATTACCAATATTATCACCAAAGGTCCTTCAACTCGGTTTTCTGGCGGGGTTCAGTTGGAAAGTTCGCAGTTTTTAGACAATTTTGGTGCGACCACGGCCAATGCTTTTTTCTCTGGTCCTATTATTGCTAAACCTATGATTACCGCCAAAGGCGACACCCTTAAACGCGATGGCAAAGTTGTCAAATCCAGTATTTTGGGCTACCGTTTTTCGGGTGCTTACTTTACCACTTCAGACAATCGGCCATCGGCCTTAAGTACGTTCAAACTAAGCGATGAAAAATTAGCAGAGCTGTTGGACAATCCTCTAATGCGCAGCGCTAGCAGCGAAGGGGTAGTGCTTGGCGCGGATCAATTGACGGAAAGCGATTTAGAACGCACCAATGTCCGTTCGAACGCCCGCAACTCTTCGGCCAACTACACAGCGGTGCTAGAATTTAAACCCAGTTCGGATTTTTTCTTGGCCTTAACTTCAGAAGGACAATTCAATTGGGGAAAAGAAGCGAGCATTGCAAACCAATTGTTCAATTATCAATTCAACCCCGACCGCCGAACGGACAACTTAAATGTTACCTTGCGCTTTCGCCACGAAGTATCCAGTACCCAACCCAAATACGTGGAAGCGGAAGAAGGCGAGCAGTCGTCTGATTTGATGCCTGTTTTTCAAAATTTGAGTTACCAACTAACGGGTAGTTATACCCAGCGTAGTTTTTCGTCCAAAGACCCGCGTTACAACGATTTTTGGGAATATGGGTATGTGGGTAAATTTTACGAAAGTAGACGTCCTGTAATTGGAGTGCTTGAGGAAGTTCCTATTTTTAATTCTACTGGCGATATTATTGGCTACGAAGAGCGCGTTGGGCATGCTGCTTTTTTCAATTCCTTCGATCGTTATGAGCCTAACTTAGACATCAATCCTGGCTTGGCTTCTTACAATAACTTATTGCTACAGCCGAACGATTGGAGAAATCCAGCCAGCTTTAATCCCGATGCCCCTGGCTCCCTCAACGAAATGGAAATTGTCAACGGCTTAATCAACGGCAATCGCAACAGCGTTTATGGTCTTTTCAACGCCCCACACATTACCGAAGAAGGGTTTACAAAAACCAACAGCACACAGATTCGCGCTACAGTACAAACCAATTTTGAATTGTATACCAACCAACGTTCGGGCAGTCCCATGCGCCACAAGATAGAAGTCGGAGGTGTTTTTGACCAGCGTATCGACCGCCTCTACAACATCAATCCTTTTGAACTGTGGAATTTGGCCTACCAATCGGCCAACACACATCTGTCCAATGCAACCGATCTAGACCGCCCAACTGGCGAGACCTATTACGACCCTGTCACCCAACGCAGCTATGCGCTGTACGATGCGTTGATTCGTACCGATGCCGATGAAAACCGCGTGCCTATGTCTAATTTTGGAGCCAACTTGCGGCAGTCTTTAGGCTTGGATGAGTACGATTGGGTGGCGGTACACGAACTCACCCCCAGTGACATGGACATGGGTTGGTTTGCGCCTTCGACACTGGTAACGGGGCAGCAGCGCGTTCTCAATTATTACGGATACGATTATTTGGGCAACCCTTCTAGTGCCAGCACTAGTTTTAATGATTTTTTTACAGAAACGGATGAGAATGGTGTAAAAACGCGGCCCGTAGCTGCTTTCCAGCCAATTTATGCAGCGGGATACATTCAAGATCAATTTATTTATAAGGACATGGTCTTTAATATTGGTTTGCGTTTAGACAGTTACGATGCCAATACCAGTGTCCTTCAAGATCCTTACAGCTTGGTGGGATACGAAACCGCTGCTGAATTTGAAAGCGATCAATCGCTTTACAACAAAGGCCGCGAAGCGAGCTACCAACGCCCTTCCAACATTGGAGATGACTTTGCCGTGTATGTCAGCGAGAACAGTCCTGACGCCAATGTAGTGGGGTATCGAGATGGTGACCAATGGTACAACGCTTCGGGGCTACCCATCAACGCGCCGAACGAGTTGGGAGCCGTTCTTCTACCCGCCCTAAAAGGCTTTAGTACTTCGGAAACCGACCCACAAGGAGAAAATTATGACCCCAACGAAGCGTTTAGAGATTATACGCCTAGTTTGATTGTCATGCCGCGTATTTCTTTTTCCTTTCCGATTAGTGAGCAGTCTAATTTTTATGCCAATTACGATATTCTATCCCAGCGCCCTCCTGTAGGGGGTTATGCTTCTGCGTTAGATTATTATAATTTTAGAGAAATCACCGCTAACAACGGTAGGATCAACAACGCTAGTTTGAGACCTGAACGCACAATTAACTATGAAGTGGGTTTTCAACAAGCTGTTTCTAAATTCTCCAAACTCAACATAGCTTTGGTGTACAAAGAAGAACGCGACCTCATTCAATTGCGCCAATACGTTGGTGCTTACCCCAACACCTATACCACCTTAGGAAACGACGACTTTTCAACCTCTAAAATCTTCAAACTGGAGTACGAAACCTTGCGCCAACACGGCTTGCGCATTATTGCCAATTATGCGTTGCAGTTTTCGGAGGGAACAGGCTCCAACCCAACTTCTTCGGCGGGCGTTGCCGCTAGAGAACTGAAGTATGTTTTTGCGCTAGACTTTGACCAACGCCATACGTTTTATACCAATTTGGATTACCGTTTTCAGTCGGGCGACAACTATTTTGGCCCTATGATTGGCAATGCTCGCTTGTTGGAAAACATGGGCTTTAGTGTGAGCATGAATGCCAATTCTGGGCGTCCGTATACGCGTAAGCGCATTGCGGGAGGCATTGGAAACAGTTTTCAAGATCGCATTACAGAAGGCTCTGTAAACGGCGCACGCATGCCGTGGAATTTCCGCGTCGGCATCAAAGTTGACCGCAATTTTATTATTGGAAAAGACAGTAAAAACCCATTGACGGCCAATGTATATCTGCGTATCAGCAATTTGTTCAACACTCAAAATGTCTTGGATGTGTATGCCGTAACAGGCTCTCCGACCGATGATGGTTTTTTGACCAGTTCAGATGGTCCAGGCCCTGGTTTTGCGTCTTCGCAACCCGATTCTTACGAGTTGTTGTATGGTTTGCGCAACAACGATCCGTTTAACATTTCTCGCCCACGTCGGATTTTCTTGGGGTTGAGTGTGTTGTTTTAAGTCTTGCATAGTTTATAGTGGTAGTGGGGACAAATGTATTTGCTCCTACTACCGCCATGAGCTGTAGAAATTTATATTAATCATCCAAAATATCCGTGTCGGAATAGGGCGTGCTTGGAGTTGCTGTTGCTTTGGCGCTGGTATATGCTCGAATTCCTCCCACCAGCAGCACCAAAAGATTACCAATACTAAATAGAAACAGCACCAAAATAAACAGCAAGACATCACCCATCCCTGTCCAAGCATTTGTAGAAAACAACGCAATAAGCTCTACCCCATTCATCCCGCGTTCGCTTTCTTGGATACCACCGCTGTGCAGCGCATATAAAGTAACATTACTCAATAGGAAAAAACCTATTATGATGGCTAAACACTTCAACAAAGTAGCAAAAACCTTAGTCAAAGCCCGCGCTCGGTAACCGTACCAAAACGCTCCCAACCAACTCATTGCAGCTAGCAATAAGACAACCAGATAAATAATTTCCATAGACTGATTGTTATTTTTAGAATAAATATCGTACTTCCCGTGAAGTACTTACCGCATACACCACCAAAGGGCTAGCCCCGATAATTGTACCGTTATAATAAGTAACACCAGTAGTACAACAACCACACCGCGCCCTTTTTCACCTATGTGTGCATCCAAAAAATGATAGTTGTGCAGCATCAAAAACATTAAGGTTTCTGGCCGATTGTTATTTTGAATGACGGCTGCTAGATCGCCTGTATTGGTTTCTATGTATACGTGGTGTTTTTCGGGCGTTTGATAAATTACTTTGCGCACAGGCAACCGTTTATGAATAACCCCGTATTCTCCGCCAAATTTTACAACAGGAATGCTGCTGAGAACTAAAGAGTCAGGCAGCTTGGTATACTCCTTAGCTTGCGCCAATGCATACCGTTCTTCGCCCTGGCTGATGCGCGCAATAGTTTGAGTATTAAAATAACTCGGTTCTGCATTGGGTAACAACCAGCTTACTCTAAAATAAGTTTG
>CAYUZF010000112.1:0-1119 GCA_964449615.1 uncultured Aureispira sp. | reverse complement strand
CAGATCAAACGTTGTTTTTAGCTCTGGCAAGCGCGCTACTTCGGCAGGGGTGTAGGTCGGAACAGGTAGCCGAGCTGGGGGTTCCTGTTGCGTTTTTGCGAAAGCGCGATAGCCCCCACTAAAAGTAAATGCTAAAGTAGACAGATAAGCTACTAAGCCCAAGTACCGATGCCTAGCCTGCGGCTGTTGCTTTTTAAATTGTTTCCACAAAAAAACATACACCAACAAACCGAACAAGGCCGTGAGAAAACTCAAGCCAGTAAACAACAGCAACAAAACCGTTCTAATCCTCGGCCACGCTTCGAGAAAAGTCCAATGGTGCAGTGTATCAAAAACAGCCCCCCACATTTTTCGAAAATGGTTGTTCTGTGTACCCAAACGCGAGCTTTCTGTAGATACATAGACGTCCATTCCATCTGCCCTATTAAAACTTACTTTGTAAACGGGCAGTAAGCGGTTGATGAATTTATATTCGTTAGTAAACCGTTCTATGCGCTCTATTCCAGCAATAGAACTGCTAGAATCTCCTATAAAATGGCGCGCCAAAGTTTCCGCATAGCGTCGATCCCCATTTTCCAAAAGCATACCCGTCCGTTGCTGCACATAAAGCGCGGCTTTGCCTCGACGCAAAATCTGGTAATACGGCTGTCCATTATACGTTACCCAACGCATTTGTTGGAAAGTATCTATCCCCCATTGCTCAAGTATAGGCGTCAAGTTAAGCCTGGTGCTGTCGAGAACGAGCGCTTGCGGTGTTAAGCGCTGGTGTACAGGTTTTATTTCGAAAAAAATAGCTGCAACGGTATGAACCAAGCCGCTAAGACACCAACCCAAAATGGGCAGCATAACAATTAAACCCAAACGACGGTGCCAACGATAGAGTTTTTGGAGCATGGTGTTGTGTTTTTTGTAAAATAAAAATAATTGTCCTGCTACAAAATTGCTCCGCTACAAAAATAACTGTTGTAGCTAAAACCGCTGCCCTTTGTTTTTATCCCTATAGTATAGCTATACTATAAAACGCAGCGGATTCAAATGCGCTGTTGGAAGCAGTCCATTTTTTGTTGCTCCACTCTAAGTACAGTTTAACAAAAATAATCAACCATTTTTAAGCGAGCC
>CAYUZF010000111.1:16328-16623 GCA_964449615.1 uncultured Aureispira sp. | reverse complement strand
CTGCTGTTATAGATGCTGGCAGCACCGATAATTGCAGCTTCACTACTACCATCAATGGACAAGCTTCTGTACAGTTCAGTTGCAACCAAGTAGGGGTGAATACCGTACAGCTAATTGCACAAGATGGCTCTGGTAATGTCAGCCAATGTTCTGCCAACATTACGATTGTAGACAGCATCCAACCAACCGCCAGTTGTGTTAGTCCTGGGCTATTGCAAGTCTACACCGACAACACTTGTTTTGCTTCTATTCCTGCCAGTACGATCAACAATGGCAGCACGGATAATTGTGGCAG
>CAYUZF010000111.1:0-16244 GCA_964449615.1 uncultured Aureispira sp. | reverse complement strand
AACAACAACCCCAATACAATTACATTGGTGGTACGCGATGCCAGCGGCAATGTAGACACCTGCCAAACTACTATTTTAGTAGTGGACACTATACGTCCAACCGTTGCTTGCCGACCCGATACGTTGCAATTAACAGGCGTCAATACGGTACTAGATCCTTTAATGATCAACGCGGGCTCTACAGACAATTGCAGCGTACCGACATTGGCCGTCAATGGACAACCTTCTTTGTTGTTGGATTGCGACAATTTGGGCAGTACCACTGTAACGCTCATCGCAACGGATATCAGTGGCAACCAAGATTCTTGTAGTACGACGGTATTCTTAGAAGACGTAGCGCCACCCACAGCGATATGCAACAATATTGTAACCATTTACTTAGATTCTAGTACCAATACAGCCGCTTTGACACCCGCCTTGGTCGACAACAACAGCATCGACAACTGCAACATTATTTCTTATGGTATTTCGCGGGACACGTTCAATTGCAACGATGCCCTGACCAACCCACATCCTGTGCGTTTGTATGTGGTTGACCAAAGTGGCAACCAAGATTCTTGTACGGCGCAAGTACAGGTGTTGGATACCATTGCACCAATAGCCGTTTGTCAAAACGATACCCTGTACTATGCTGGCGTATCTATTCTACTTCCAGCCAACAGCCTCAACGGTGGCAGCGGCGATAATTGCGGGGTGCAAAGTTACCGCCTAAGCCAAGATACCTTCAATTGTCCAGATATAGGCAACACAAGCGTATTGATGACGGTGACGGATTTTAGTGGTAACGCAAGCACTTGTTTAGCGAATGTATTGCTTTTGGACACTACCGCAGCCGCTTCGGCAGGCGTTGATCAAGTGTTGTGCAACGACGTAGATTCTACCAACTTGGCAGCTGCTCTTGTAGCCAACAACCTAACGGGAACTTGGACCAGCAACACAGGCGCAACTATTGTCAACAACAACGACGAAACAACGCGTGTCCGCAATTTGAGCGCGGGCGATAACGTATTTTATTGGGTCATTTCCAGTGCCAACTGCGCCCGTTTATCCGAAGACTCGGTGACTATTACCGTGGTTTTTAACAGTCCAGATAGTGCGCAAGCTGGGCCCGATACGGCACTCTGTGCGGTTACTACTACCAACCTCAATGCGGTCGTACCCACTGTTAGTACAGGGCAGTGGTTGCAATCGGCTGTACAGGCTAGCGCAGGAGTGGTTATTGTAGACTCCAGCGTTGCTAGTACAACTATTACAGGCTTACAAGCAGGCAATACCTATCAATTCGTTTGGCAACTAACCAATGGGCGTTGTGGGCCACACGACAGCGATACGGTTTTGATAACCGTCGATGAAATTCCCAGCGACCAGGCCGATGCAGGGCCTGACGTAACTTGTAGTCCCGATAGCCTCAACCTAGCAGCGGTGCCTTCGCTCTTTGGAATGGGCGTTTGGTCCACACCGAGTACAGCCAACATCGACGATTCGGCTGCGGTAAATACGTTAGTTAGTAACTTCTCACAGGATACTACTTTATTCGTTTGGTCGCTTTCGAATGGAGCTTGCGTGGATTATTCTACAGATGAAATGTATGTCATTTTAGATGATGTGTGGCCAATAGCAATGGTAGACAGTTTTAATTTAGTACCCGATGGGACTGCTCAAACAGTAGATGTTATTGCTAACGATACTTTACCGCCGAATTGGAACATTCTTATCACACAACCTATGACGGTTGGGCGTATGATTAGTCTAAACAACGGCCAGTTTGAATTGGACATCAACGACGCCATACTCAACCAGTACTTCATTTATGAAATATGTAACAGCGATTGTCCCATTGTCTGCGATACCGCTTTGGTAACTATTGCCATACAACCTCCAGGTGATTGCTATACGCCTACGGCCTTCACGCCCAATGGCGATGGAAAAAACGATCTATTTGTTATTCCTTGCCTGAACAACACCGAAGAGAAGGCAGCCCTATACGTTTTCAACCGTTGGGGAAATCTAGTTTACGAAACAGACAATTATATCAGCGACTGGGACGGAACACACCGCAACCAACCGCTGCCCGATGGTACTTACTTCTATATTTTACAAATAGAAGGCAAGAAACCACAAAACGGTTCTATAGAACTCAAACGCTAATCCCTCTTTCTAGAGACTAAATATGATACTTATGAAAAAGATAGTAATAATGTGGTTGCTGGTAGTGGGATGTTGGAATTGGGCTACGGCACAACAAGATTTTCAGTATACGCAATTTATGTTCAATAAAATGAACTTCAATCCTGCCTATGCGGGTACCAAAGGCGCTTGGTGCCTATCGGCCATCTACCGCAAACAGTGGTTTGGAATAGAACGGGCGCCCCAAACCGCTACGTTCAATGCGCATGGGGCTGTCGCCAAAAAACGCGTAGGCCTGGGGCTGTCGGTCAATTACGACCAAATTGGCTTTTCGGATCGAATTTCGATAGAAACCAATTACTCGTACATCATCCCCTTTAACGAAAACAAATCCTTTTTGAGTATTGGTTTGCGCGGCGGCATGTACTACCGCCAGATTCGCTGGGACGAAGCCGATTTGATTGACCAAGACGATGCTTCCATTCCAATGTCGGCCAGCAGTCAAATTGTACCTAATTTTGGTGCTGGGATCTATTACCAATCTCAAAGCTGGTACGTAGGTTTGTCGGTTCCTCATATTTTTGAGAACCGAGGGGATTTTAACATTCAAGCTTCTAACGGAATTGTAGAGCCAGATTTTACACAGCACTATTACGCCATGGGAGGCTTCATGTTCGACTTGGCCGAGAACGTGCAAGTTCAGCAAAATCTAATGCTCAAATACGTGGTCAACGCACCGCTGTCGGCAGATATCAACGTAAGTTTTGTTTTTGCAGAACGGGTATTGTTGGGCGTTACTTATCGGGTAGGGGCTTCGATAGATGCGGTGTTGCAATGGCATATTTCTAAGCAGTTAAAAATAGCAGCGGCTTACGATTTCAGCATTACACAATTGCAGCGCTATAATTCAGGTTCTATTGAGGCCATGATCAGTTACTGTTTTGTGAAGCAAAATGAGAAAAATGGAGATTGGAACTTAGGAAACCACCGTTTTTTCTAAAAAAGAGAAAAAACTAACAAAAAAGATACGGTGTTCCACTGTGAAAAAACGATGTAAAACAGCTAATAGTGCCAATAGTTTATTCTATTGGCACTATCGTTAGTAAAAAGGCTATTTTTTACCAAATCACTGCTTATGTGCAGCTTTGTAGGGTTGTACATATTAAAATAAAGGCTTAACTTTGTATTGAAGACTTAAGTTTTTATTAACAACTTGTGACAAACATTACTTAGGATTTCTAGTTGTTGTGTGTATTAAACGTTACTCAAACTATTTAATCACAGTAAAACAACAACCAATGCTAAAAAATTACCTACTAGGGGCAGTACTCACGTTACTCCCATTATTGTCCTTCGCACAAACTGCGCAAATACAGGTCATTCACAATTCTGCTGACATGGCTGCTTCTACTGTAGACATCTACGCCAACAATGTCCTATTGCTGGATGATGTCGATTTTCGAACCGCTTCGGCTTTTACACCAGTGCCGGCAGGCGTTAATATCCAAGTGGATATAGCACCGGGTAACAGTACTTCTGTAGCAAACTCTATCGCTACGTTCAATTACACATTGGCTGCTAACACCAACTATATATTGGTAGCAGATGGTATCGTAAGTGCAACTGGCTACAACCCTGGCAACACAGGGACGTCTGCCTTTGATATCAAAGTATACAACATGGGACAGTTGGCAGCTGGGTCTCCATCTGACGTAGATGTATTGGTACACCACGGGGCGACGGATGCACCAGCAGTAGACGTTGTGAATACAACAGGGGGCGGAAACTCCAACTTGGTAACCAACATTTCTTACGGAGATTTTGCAGGCTATACCACACTGCCTGTAGCAGACTACCGTTTAGAAGTACGCCCTGCAGGAGCTACAAATACAGTAGGCTCTTACGAAGTGCCGTTGGCTACCTTAGGTTTGGGCGGTGCTGCGGTTGTAGTGGTCGCATCTGGGTTCTTAGATCCTTCTCAAAACAGCAATGGGGAAGCATTTGGTTTGTGGGCAGCATTGCCTGCAGGAGGCCCCTTAGTAGAGCTAATGCCTTCTATGGCACAAGTACAGCTGATTCACAATTCAGCCGATGCCGCCGCCGCTACTGTAGATGTTTATTTAGGAGATGACTTGGCACTAGACGATGTGGACTTCCGCACGGCTTCTGCATTCATTGATGTGCCAGCCGTGGTAGGAATTGATCTAGGCGTGGCGCCTGGCAACAGTACTTCTTCGGCAGATATAATTGCTAGCTTTAGCTATAACTTAGATGCAGATGCAACTTATGTGATCGTAGCAGACGGAATCATCAGTTCAACAGGCTACATGCCTGGTAATACAGGGGCTTCTGCATTTGATTTGAAAGTGTACTCGATGGGGCGCACTGCCGCTTCTAGTGCTACAGAAGTAGATGTGTTGGTACACCACGGCGCAACCGATGCGCCTGCGGTAGATGTAGTGAATACTACAGCAGGTGCCAATGCTAACTTAGTGAGCAATGCCGCTTATGGAGATTTTGCAGGCTACTTGACGTTGCCAGTAGCGGATTATCGGTTGGAAGTACGTCCTGCTGGTGCCACTACTGCCGTTGGCTCTTACGAAGCATCTTTGGCTACATTGGGCTTAGGTGGTTCGGCTGCCGTAGTGGTCGCGTCTGGCTTTTTGGATCCTAGCATGAACAGCAATGGAGCAGACTTCGGTTTGTGGGTGGCTTTGCCTACAGGGGGAGCTTTGGTTGAATTGCCTATGACAATGGCTAAAGTACAGTTGATTCACAATTCAGCCGATGCCGCCGCCGCTACTGTAGATGTTTATTTGGGAAATGATTTGGCCTTGGATGACGTCGCTTTCCGAACAGCTTCCGCATATATTGATGTGCCAGCCGTGGCAGGTATTACTTTATCAGTAGCTCCAGGCAACAGTACTTCCGTTGCAGATGCAATTGCTACTTTTAATTACAACTTGGATGCCGATATGAACTATGTAATCGTAGCCGATGGTATTATAAGTGGAACAGGGTATATACCTGGCAATGCGGGATTATCTGCTTTTGATTTGAAAGTATATCCTATGGCGCGTATGATGGCCACCAACAGTACAGACGTAGATGCACTTGTACACCACGGGGCAACCGATGCACCAACCGTAGATGTGCGTTTGAGCGGCTCTACCGCTGCTCCTCTAGTAGACGATATTTCTTATGGAGAGTTTGACGGTTACATTGCACTTGACGGGATGACCGATTATGATATTGATGTAACGGATGCTAGTGGAAACACCGTAATTGCTACGTATGAACTACCTGTGAGCAGCCTTCCAGTAACTGGAGAAACGGTAACCGTGGTTGCCAGTGGCTTCTTGGATCCTAGCATGAACAGCAACGGAGAAAAATTCGGACTTTGGGTAGCTACCGTTCAAGGAGGAAATATGATTGAACTACAAGAAAAAACAACTAACGTCAATCGTCTAAACGGCATCAATGGCCTAGAAGTATCCATCGCACCCAATCCAGTAGTGAGCAACAACTTACGTTTGAATACCACCACTCAAACAGAATTGAATACACTAGTAGAAGTAGTAGATATGCAGGGTAAAATCGTATTACAATTGCCCCAAACAGCTCTAGTGGAAGGCGAGCAAGTACACCAATTTAACTTGAACAACTTGCCCAATGGACAATACCTATTGCGTTTGAGCGCAGAAGAGCAGCAAGCAACCTTGCCGTTTACGGTTATCAAGTAGTGTTGGAGTAGCTTATTTATAATAATATACTTTGATAAAAAAGTAGAAGCCATCTTTCCAAATCTTGGAAGGGTGGCTTTTTTTGAACAATTTTAGTGAAAATGCGCTATATTAATAGCACATACATCCACTCTATCACCACAAGATGCCAAACATGTCCAACGCGCACGTACTAATCAACCAAAAAGAGCAACGCCGTTTTATACTCAAAATAGACGGCCATATTGCCAAAGTAGAATACATCGAAAATCCCGAAAAAATCTTTCTGACCCACACCGAAGTTCCCCAAGAATTGTCAGGGCAAGGTATCGGCTCTACGCTGGTCAAATTGGTTTTACAACATGTAGAAAAAACAGGAAAGGCATTGATGCCGCTTTGCCCTTTTGTAGCGGCCTATATTAAAAAATACCCAGAATGGAAACGCTTGTTGGCCGACGGTGTTAATATTGGTTAGAAGCGTTATTGGTTATTATAAAAAAAAGACAAAAAATGAGCGATCAACAAAAATCAAAAGAATACACCAACGGTGAACTAACTGTTGTTTGGAAACCAGGGCTGTGCATACACTCGGCCAAATGCGTAGAAGCCTTGCCCGAAGTCTACCACCCCAAAGAAAAGCCGTGGATAAAACCCAACAACCCGCCATACCTTAGAAGAAGGCCCCACCAGCACTGGCGGATTGGTCAAAGTAGAGGTGATGCAAGGCGGCCCGTTGATCGTTTATGGCAGCATCCGAGTCAAAGGCAAAGACGGACAAGAGGAATTAAAAGCAAACACCTGCGCGCTTTGCCGCTGTGGCGCTTCGAGCCAAAAGCCCTACTGCGATGGCAGCCACACAGACATAGAATTTGACGCCTAAACAATACCGCTGCCAAAATAGATGAGAAATGCAGCGCAACAGATGGCAAACTGGCATTATTTTATTACGTTAGTTGGATGAATTAGAATTGTTAACTCATCCTAAGGCGATTGGTCTAGTTACGAACGGACACTAGTCGCCTTGTAATTGTAATAAATATGAGAATTGTATGTGCGGTATTGCTGCTGTTGATGTCGACGAGTTATTGGGCGGAAGCGCAATTGCAGGATTTGGATCAGAATTACTGGGAACCCATGATGAATGTGCGCATTAAAAATAAGTTTGACGCCAAAACAGAAAGCTTTACCCAAATTCCAACATTTGGCAAAGATATTTTAGCGCTTGACGGCCAAAAGATCTATCTTCAAGGCTTCATCATTCCAGCAGATTTGACCAAAGGGCGGATGACGCTCTCCAAGTTTTCTTATAGTTCTTGTTATTTTTGTGGCGCCGCTGGGCCAGAGTCCGTTATCGAAGTAGTGGCCAAAAATCCCATTATTTACCGAATGGACAAACCCATCATTTTGGAAGGCACCTTGCGCATCAACCGCAGCAGAGAAGGGCAGGAGTACGATCCTTTTCGCTTGTTGTACATTTTAGAAGATGCCACGTATTATTCAGGAGATTAAAAACAGGTCGGCTGCGTTCATTTGATTCTCGATTATGAAACGTTTGCTCATTCTATGGGGTTGCTTGCTCTACAGTGCTTTGCTCTGGGCGCAAGTAGAAAAAGACAAACCTACAGGCGGTCTTTCAACGCCGCAAGAGGTGGCCCACCAGCATATCTATTACCTCAGCAGCGACCACTACAACGAAGATAGTGCGGCGGCGGCTCTAGTAGGCGATTACCGAAAGGTGACCCCGCTGCTGCGCGACCGTGCGGTCAAACTCAAACAAATTTTAGATGGTCGGGGCTTGCTGATTCGCGAAGATTTGATTCCCGATAACCCCGACTACATCGACTCTACGAGTGGCAACGCGGTTTACGTGCCGTTTCCCTACCAACTGCCCGAAATTTACATTACCCGACCGCTCATCGGCAGCGACAAACGCACCAAACGGTACGCCAACTACTGGCGCTACGATCCCGCTTCTGTAGAAGCCATTCCAGCCCTACACCGCGATGTTTATCCATTGGGTAGCCATTTATTATTAGAATTAATGCCGAAGGGCGGCTATACGTTACTCGGCTTGGAAGCTTGGCAATACGTAGCCATTTTAGTGCTGCTGCTGTTGGCTTTTATCCTCAATTTTATAGCTTGGCGCTTGCTAAACACCCTGTTTCGCTTTGCCGCCAATACGCGTTTGGGGCGCGACCACTTTGACGAAGATATCGTACGAAAGATAGCCCGCCTTATTGCCTACGTGGTGGTCGCCTACATCATTTTTATTTTTGTTCCTGTATTGATGCTGCCTGTAGGGTTTAGCTTTTACCTGTTGGCGGGTCTGCGCATTTTTAATACCTTATGTGCGGTATTGATTATTTTGAATACCATTGAGTTGGCGCGTTCGTACTTTGAAGTGGTGGTATCGCGAACCGATAGCCGTTCAGACGACCAGTTGTTGCCTATTTTTATAAAGACGTTAAAGGTATTGGTAATTGCCGTTGGTGCCATTCATATTTTGGATGTGTTCAGCGTTGATCTAACGGCCTTGATTGCGGGGCTGTCTATCGGTGGCTTGGCATTGGCATTGGCGGCACAAGATACCGTCAAACACCTTATTGGCTCGGTAATGATTTACCTAGACCGTCCCTTCAAACTGGGCGACTTTATTACCAGTGGCGAGGTGAGTGGAACCGTGGAGGAAATCGGTTTTCGCTCTACGCGCATCCGCACAGTAGACAGTTCTCTTATTTCTATTCCTAATGGCGCGTTGGTAGACATGACGGTCAACAACATGGGGAAATTGCGTTTTCGCCGTTTTAATACCAACATTGGCGTGGCTTATTATACGCCTCCAGCTTTGTTAGAAGAATTTATAGCTGGCTTGCGCGAATTAAACCAAGCGCATCCACAGACTAAAAACGACTTGTTCCACATCTACCTCAACAACATGGGCGGCTCTTCGTTGGACATTTTATTTATTGTGTTTTTTGAAACCACCGATTTTGCGTTGAATTTAAAACTGCGCGAGGAAATGCTGTTGAGCATCCTCCGTTTGGCAGAAGCGATGAACGTACACATTGCCTTTCCTTCTACCTCGGTTTATTTGGAAAGTACACCCGAAAAATCGCAAGTACCCGCCTATACCAAAGAGGAACTGCAAGAAGCCAACAAAAACAGAGCGGCCTACCTAGAAGCATTTAGAATACAACACCAACCCCCAACCGAAGCCGACGACGAAGAATGGACACCGCCCACCTAGTACCCCTGTGCGTTTCTACGTCTTTCTACCATTCCATCAAAAAAAACAAACACCATGTCCAACGATCAATATCCAGGCGATGAAGTTTTTGATAAAATAGAAGCACTCTGCGACAAGGCCGAGCATGACCTAGAACGGGGCAAACCCCGCGCGGCACTCAAACGCTTCTGGAAAGCTTTTGATCTACTTCCCGCACCCCAAACCCAGTACCCCGCTGGAACGTATATACTGCTCAACATCGGCGATATTTACTACGAAGCAGGCCTATACGACAAAGCGGTAGCACAACTCCAACGCGCTTTAGATTTCTTTGAAGGAAAAGACAATCCTTTTATTTATTTGCGTTTGGGACAGGCCTATTTTGAGCTGGAACAATTGGAGGCTGCTAGAGCAGCACTGCAACGCGCTTGGGAATTGGACGGTGCGGCGGTTTACGAGGGCGAAGACCCCAAATACCTAGCTTTCCTACAAAAATAAAGGCTGTATTTTAAAATTTTGTTGGGACTCAATTGAACGTTTTTAGGCAAAGAATAAGTTAATGAATTGTGAAATTCGCTATCTTAAAGAGAATTCCTATTGTATTAACTAAAAACAACTACTATGAGTTTTATGAGCCGTGCGCGGAACGGGTGGCAACTTGCCAAGACCAGTTTGCAAATTATAAAAGACAACAAAAGCCTATTGGTTTTTCCTATTTTATCAGGCATCTCTCTAGTTCTAATCTTAGCAACCTTCTTTGGTGGAGGGTTTCTGTTTATTGATGCCGTGCTGGGTGGATTAGAATCGAGTGGAGAGACGGGGCAACAAATTCTGGGAATTGCCCTAATTTTCTTTTACTACCTAATCAATTACTTTGTGGTGGTCTTTTTTAATGCTGGTTTGGTGCATTGTACGCGCCGTATTTTGGATGGAAACAAAACAACCGTAGGGGAGGGAATTGCTTATGCGCGAGATAACATAGGCCGCATTTTCACTTGGGCGGTTGTTGCTGCTACGGTCGGAACCTTGTTGCAACTGTTGAGCCGTGCGGGTAAATTGGGGGAATTTGTAGCGGGTTTGCTTGGACTCGGCTGGTCGGTGTTGACCTTTTTTGTCGTCCCTGTTTTGTTGTACGAAGACCGTTCGGTGATTGATTCTGTCAAACAATCAGGGCGTATTCTTAAGGATAAATGGGGCGATTCGCTGGTAGGAAACGCCAGTTTGGGGGTGTTTCAATTTATCGCTATGGTCTTGGTCTTTGGCCTGGCCTATCTCCTAGTTGGCGGGATTGGCTTTTGGGGCGTGTTGCCCGCGCTTTTCTTAGGATTGTTGGTAGTCGTTACTTTTTCTGCGGCCAAAACTATTTTTATGACGGCCATTTACAACCACATAACAGACCACGAAATACGTTATTTTGATCCCAATATTTTGGACAATGCCTTTATGATTAAGTAAAATTTATACGATGCGGCAGGGTAGGGTATTGAGCGAAGTCGAAATGCCCTGCCCTGCTGCATCGTAACATTTAAGCTGCTGTAGGTTGTGTGTTATCTTTGTATTCCAAATCGTAACCAAATTCTTTGAACGCAAAGCCCCATTCCTGTTGAATCCGTGCTACTGTTTCTGGTGCGATGGGAACAAAGGCGTTCTTTTTATAGCCTTTTTTGGTTTCTAAGTAAGCCGCAATTTTGGGGCGGATCGCTTCCCAGTCGCCCAAATTAAGCGTTTCGTATACCTCTTTATACACGTCCATTTCGTTTTCTGTACCAATATCCGCGTAAGCAATTTCTACCAACTGCCCAGCAGGAATAGCAGCACGTGCCTCCAAATACCCCTGCATAATCAAACGGTAATTCTCAAGAATAATACGGTCTTCCTCTTCTTCCGAAATTTCCTGAAGCGCTTGACTGCGCAACACGGCACGGTGTAGGTGTTTGGTGGACAAATACACGCGGTAAGGGTTGCGGTGAATGAATACAAATTTAGCATCGGGATACAACTCCAAAAGCTGGCGTGCGCGTGCCGTATTATTGGGGTTTTTGAGCAACAGGCGGGCATTGTCCCCCATTGCAGAAATACATTTCAAAACGTAATTGTAGTATTTTCTCCAAGTGCGGTATTCGCGTTTAGAAATATCTTGAAAAAGGTTGTACTTGTAAAAATAATCGCGGTTTCTAGGAAAATAAAAGCTGTTTACCCCTGCGGCATGGGTGACGTTGCTCAGAACTTGCTCTTCTTCCTGAGGCTTAGACAAGGTCATTTCCACATTATCCATAGGGCGTGTTTTGGGCACCCAGCGCCCCAACAGAGCTTTCATCCAACTTCCCAACATGCAAATGTTAAAGAAGAAACTTTGAAAATTATCCAAGTAACAAAACTGTTCATCTTGGGCTAGGGTATAATGGATGTGGGTCGTACCGCTGCGCCAATGTCCCAAAATAAACACAGGAGAAGTTTTACTCAAATCTAAATTTCTCAAACGAAATTTCAACCAAATGGATTGAATCCACTGCAAGGGAGTGGTAAGGATAGAGAAAAAGTAAATCCGCGCTTTTAGTCCGCGCTTTGATTTGTCGGTTTTATTACGACTAAACAGCCGCCACAAATTACTCAGACGCGTAACATAAAGTTGGCTTCCAGGTATTTTGTAATTGGCTTTAGGATTCTGGTTTACTCTTTCTTTTCTTTTCTTTAGTGCCATGGAATAGTGCAAATAGTGATAAAATGGCCTATCAATGCGAAGGCAGAAAACCGCGTTTTCCCCTCTACAACCAGTTGGAACGAGTTCCAGACCAGAGCGCCTTGTTAGTAATAATTAAAAATTGATGCTTGTTGGTGTCTTTGTAGGCTCCATTGTAATAAACGAACAGCACCCCCAAAAAGTTACTGAACACCTTGCCTTATATGCCCTATCAACAATCTTATTTACCTTTTGTTCTTCTAACAGGGCGGGAACAACGAGCGCGAAGATAGTAAAATATAGCACAGAGTAGAGTACCAAGCAGCAGGATTGCTTACCGAAACCCAATGGTCACTATTGATATTGAAAGGTCTGATTTTTACAAAGTCCCTATTCAAACGCCTTGTTGTGGTCAGCGCCGCTAATGGGTCAAATAAGGCCGCACCCGTTCAAAGGTATTTTTACCATCGTCTAATTCCGACAAAATTTGCAACATGTCCACACTTTCCCAGCGTCCTCGCTTTTCGCGGTAGTACACGATGGCTTTTGCTTGAGCCCAACGCAAATATGGGTGTGCTTTCAACTCCTCCACCGTTGCGGTATTGATGTTGATTTGAACGACAGGCGTTTGGGCACAGCGCAAATGCGGGCGCATCTGCTGAAACGTAGAATCGGGCAATCGGTACAATTCGCCCACTTGCTCGACGCTGGTAAAACCGCCCAAGCGCTCCCGCCACTCCACCAAACGCCGCGCATAAGAAGCACCGATGCCCCGAAATTGCTCAAAATCTACTGCTTGTGCGCTGTTGACGTCGATAGTTCGGTAACTGCGTTTCTTGTAGGCTGTTGTTTGTTGTTTGGGGTTTTTGGCTAAGGTTATAAAAGGAGCTAAATGCTGGTAAACGCTATCGGGCAACGTGTATATTTTTTTGAAATCCTGTGGGCGGCGAAACTGGCCGCCTTTGTTGCGGTAGTTGAGAATGCTTTGAATGGTTTTGGGCGAAAGCCCTAAGGCTGCAAAGGTTTCTGCGCTGCTGGTATTGGGATCAAATTCAAAAGCAGGGGGGAGCGGACGGCTAGAAATATGAGCAAACGTAGCGCTTGTTTTCGAAGGCAATTGGATATAGGGTTCGAGGGCTTCGTAGTGGGCTGCACTTAAGGTATACATGCGCTTCAAATCCTCTTTGGTTTTAAATTGGCCACCCTTACTGCGATAATTTACAATACTTTTTATACTGCGCTGCGGCAACTGCATGGCCTCTAGAGCACTGGCCGAAACCGTATTGGGGTCAAAGGGCTGTGGTTGTAAGCGTACAGAAGCAGAACGCCGTTGTTGGTCAAATTCTTTTTTTTTATAAAAGGGGTCTGCGGAAGCGTACAACTTAGACGATTCTTTCTGGTACGACTTTTTTGGATTTGGAAAGCCCGTCTGGTGCTGTTCGAAGTCGTGCAGAGCGGCTTCCCAATAAAGCGCAGTAGCAGGTGTGTTGTTGTATTTTAGTGGCGCTAAACTCCATAAAAGAGTAGACAACAATAGAACAGAGAGCAAAAGAATGGCCCAACGTTCTTTTTTAGTATAATAAAAATAATCTTTAAAGCGGTTCATGAAAAGCAGCAGATTGGTCAACAAAGAATAGGAGCGGACTTCGCCAATAGAAAGGGCGGCAACAACTCGTAAAAATTTAGCACAGTTTTCTTTCAACAAAGCTTCTAACAGGCTGTTAGGGATGAAATATAGCTAGCTCTTTTTTTTAGCTGTTACACCTCTCAATATAAGAAAAAAAATTATGCCTGTATTCGATACTACTCATAATATTCCAAAAATAAGAGAAGCCATTGACGCCTTGATGGGCAAGCCGATCCCATTTTTGCAGCGCTTTAAACGCGGGGGCATTGGCTCCCGCCGCATGGTGGTGGAAGACTTGAGCGAGGGGTTACAGCCCTACGTCAATGCGCGGCATTATCTAACGTACAGCAACATCGAATTGCGCCCAGAAGGAATTATGGTACACATTCACAAGAGTTTAGACAACTTTGCTTGGTGTATTTTGTACGAGCAGGTTCATCTGGATTTTCAAACAGCGCCCCACGTACGCCTGGCCGCCGAAGACGAATTTATCCTGCTGCGTGAAGGATACAAATTTAATAAAAAATTCTTTGACAAACTCGCCGACCTTTGCGAAGACCAACGAAAAAAAAGCTAAAAAAATTAAAAAATTAGGAGCAGGGAACAAAAAGTACCCAACAAGCAGTTGTAAGAAGGAAGTTTGATAAAAAACAAAAACAACGGCTAAACAATGAAAAAGCAGAAGAAAAAAAAGCGCCCCTTGCGTCGCCGAGTGTTGCTAGAAAAAGCTTTAGGCGCAGCAGAACGGCAGCAGTATTTGCAGGACAATCCACACGGCTACCGCCGCCAAAAAAGCGTCCACAAAGATCCCAACCAATATTCGCGCAAGCGCAAACACAAAAAGAAAGACCATGATCGAAGAGATGATGGTCTTTTTTGTTGGGAAGGTGGTTGCAGTAAGACATATCTGGCAGTAAAAAGTTAATAAAAAGGAACCAATTAAGCCGTAACGGCATTCTACCAAACAACTGCTATTCTACCAATCGCAATTTCATCCGTCGAACTTCTACCAACCTATGCATTACCTCACAAAATTTAATAAAGGAACGCTGTATTAACACCAATACAGGGAACCATGAAACGAATAAAAAAACGCCGCGCTTTGCGGAAGGCTTTTGGCCAGATGGATGGTTATAATTTAATTGATTACCCGCAAAAACTATCGGGCATTCGAATTTCTCGGCTGCTCTACGGAGAAACACAGGGTTGTTCATGGTGTTTTCCACACGGCTGGGAGGTCATTAATGCTACTTACAACAACCAACAACGCAACTGGAAGCAGCAGCGCAAAACGCAATGGAAGTAAACATCGGCGCGTTGAATAGGCATTTCGGCGCGCCATTTTTTAATTGGAAGAATCCAATATATCGCCAGCAATAGACGGCCTAGCACGGTTGAAAACCCCCACTACTAAAAGCAACCGTGCAAAAAAATGATTGAATAGAAAGTCAATGAGCAGCACCGTTGTACTATTGTTTTTAGAACGTTTTTTTAAAAAAACCAAACATAGACGCAGGGGGCTAAGGATGATAAACAAAAACAAGGGATAACCTAAAGTTAGTCATTTTGTTTAAATATTCTATAACAAACCAAAGCGCCGTTTTTTTGTAGTAAAGGCGTAGTTACAATTAGACCGAATGGTCATTTTACTTTAATAAAAAGACACCCATTTACAATGAAATTATTACAACAGGCTCAAGTAGGCGAAATGACGGTTGACAACCGTGTTTTTATGGCACCGCTAACGCGCTCTAGGGCGACCAACGAGGACTACAAACCCGTAGACCTGCACGCGACTTATTACCAGCAGCGCGCAGGAGCGGGTCTGATTATTACCGAAGCTACGGTCGTTTCGGAGCAGGGCAGGGGCTATGTGCATACACCAGGCATCTACAGCCAAGCGCAGGTAGAAGGTTGGAAAAAAGTCACCGAAGCCGTACACGCGCAAGGCGGAAAGATTTTTGTGCAACTGTGGCATGTAGGACGGGTTTCTCATCCGAGTTTTCACGGCGGCCAACTGCCTGTAGCGCCTTCGGCCATCAATCCCGATATAGATGTGTTTACTACGGAGGGCATGACCAAAACAGTGACGCCCAAAGCATTGGAGGTTTCAGAAATAAAAGCCATTGTACACGATTTCAAAAAAGCAGGAGAAAATGCCCTAGCCGCGGGTTTTGATGGCGTAGAGGTACACGGTGCGAATGGTTATCTATTGCAACAGTTTTTTAGTGGGTGCAGCAACAAACGCACGGATGAATACGGCGGCAGTGATGAAAACAAAGCGCGTATTTTGATAGAAATATTGGACGCCTTATTAGAAGTAATGCCCGCGAGTAAGATCGGCTTGCGTCTGAGTCCTATGACCAACGGAACGGGCGGCATCCAAGTAGATGCGCAAACCGCGGGAACGTACGATTATATTGTGACTGCAATGAACCGTTACAACTTGGCTTACCTGCATTTCTTACGTCAAAGTCAAGATTTGCTCTACGGCGTCAAAGACGTCATCGGTCATTATAGAAAACGCTACGATGGGTTTTTAATTGCCAATGCGGGTTACGACTTAGAAAGTGGCAACTACGAAGTAGAAAGTGGGCGTGCTGATGCGGTGGCTTATGGCCGCCCTTATATTTCGAACCCCGATTTGGTAAAACGGTTTAAAAACGGCTGGCCTTTGGCAGAACCCGACCAGTCGACGTTCTACTCGGGCGGAAAAGAGGGGTACATTGATTATCCGACTTATGAAGCGGCGCAAAAGCAAGACTAAGTCGACCAATTCTTCTATCTTAGGGCTTTGTGTTTTAGGGGTTTAAGTAGTCCCTCAACTAAAGCGTAGCGCTCATGAACGAAGGGAACTAAAAG
>CAYUZF010000110.1:12059-16632 GCA_964449615.1 uncultured Aureispira sp. | reverse complement strand
TTATCACACGGTTTCTTTTGTGTGCCTACTTAATAAAAACCTCTGCCACTACCGCCTACAGTTGTGGCATTGCTGTTCCAAACTAATAGCCTGTAGCGGGCATAGTTACTAGTTGGTTACAAGATTTGTATGAATAAGAAGCTCTTTTTTCCTATTGGAAGAAAGAGCTTCGGAATTAATACTACAACCTGTATTTTACTTCTCTGCTGCTTTCAACGCTTCGATTTCCGCTTTGAGTGCTTCGATTTGTGCTTGTTGTTCTTGAGTTGCTTTGATCAATACAGGAATTAACTGTTGGTAAGTCATTCCCATTCGTTCCATTTCTACTTTGGTGAATTCATCGGGTTTAGATTCGTCCAATTGTTTGTGGTCGTGTGTCTTAACCGCTTCGGGAATCAATATTAGAGCTTCTTGTGCAATCAACCCCAATTTAGTTTCTTGGAAAGGGTCTCTTTTTAAGGTATAAGAAACAGGGCGCATTTGCAAGATTTCTGCCAATCCGTAATTTAAGTTTTCGATGTTGTCTTTTTCGCGTTTGTCCGATACATTAACAAAGTTATCGGCGTAAACATCGTCCCAAGCTCTCACAGTAGTAGAACGTCCCAAATCCTTATCTAGGTGGGTGGTAGGCGTGAAATTATTGTTGATACTGGTCTCAGAGTTGTGATCCAACAAATATTCTATAGAACCAATGCCAACCGCTGTACCCGTTGCCGTTCCTTTGTCAAAGTCCGCTACGTAATCTACTACAATGCCACCAACGTTACCGCCATTTCCCCAATCAGAGGTTGCACTGTTGGTGCCAACCCGTACCAAATCTTCGTTGGCATCTACCCAAAGCATGTTTGGTCTAGCATCCGATTCTACCCTAAAATCGCGGTTCAAGCCTTGTTCGTTGAATACAAACTGTGAATTGGCATCCAAATCAATGGAAATAGCACCATTTTCATAAATTCTCAAACGGCCATCGTCTCCATCGTCCGAAAGAACCATGAGGTTGGTACCTGCTGTATTGACATCTCTCCAATACACATCGCCGCCGAACAGCGCGTTGCCATTATCAAGGACAGAAAACTTGTTCGTTCCATCATCCTGGATTTCAAAGTCACCAGTACCATTTAAATTGATGCGCAAGGGGTGTGCGCCCTGGGTAATGGTCGTCGGCTCTACTAAGTTACCACCCAAGCGAACCCGGTCGCCGCCGCCATTGACGTACAAACCATTGTTGGCCACTACGTTGAGGGTTACGGTACCGCCGCCGCCGCCGCCCGAAAGACCCGCACCAGCGTTAACGCCTGTAATGTCGCCGTTGGTAGGCGTTTGCCAAGTGGCGTTGCCCGCTGCATCAGAGGTCAGTACTTTGCCGTTGCCTGGTGCCCCGCCTTTGATCTGAATTCTGCGCTCTAATTGCAGGCCACCTGCTTCCAATTTGGAACCTGCTAAGTTGCCATCTCCGTGAAAACGCGTAATGCCTCCATAAACATCGCCGTTCCAAGTAGGGTTGGCATCGTCTAGTTGTATGTTTAAATCGTTGTTTTGGGTTTCGATGCTGCGGGTGCCGCCCGTAATCATAATATCGCCCACTACGTGCAGTTTTTCGCCAGGAGCCGTGGTGCCAATGCCCACGCGGTCTGTGCTTGCATCGACATAAAGGCTGTTGTTATCGGCGCGCACATCGCCGTTGTCCTGTACTACAAATTGGTTGGTACCGTTGTCTTGTACTACAAAATCTCCCGTATTGTTGAGGTTGTAAATCATGTTGAACGCCCCTTGTGTAATGGTCGTTTGTTCTACCAACGTCCCGCCTAACTGAATGTTGTTGCCATCAACGTTTAAGCCATTGTTTGCACCGCGACGAATACCGCCAATATTAACGGTTTGGTTACCGCCGCCGTCGGTCACGGTCAAGTTGGTGCCTGCTAGGGAAATGCCCGTGTTGTACTCGTTGCCTATTACGGCATCGGCGTCATTGACCAAACTGGATAAATCTACATTGCGTGTACCACCCCCATCGGTAAGGAGCAGATTTCTACCAGAAAGGGAGAATGCGGTATTGTACTCATTGCCTACCACGGCATCCGCGTCGTCCACCAAACTGGATAAGTCTACGGTTGTTGGGGTACCGTTTTCAATTGTAATTGTTAGATTGTTACCCGAGAGAGACGCGCCAGTCAAATTTTGATCATCCGTACTATTGCTAGTCGAAAGGCGTTCCCATTGTGTTCCGTTCCAGTAGTAAAAGCCACGGCCACCCCCACCAGTAGTAGCGGGGTTGTTGTTCCAGACCAGCAAGCCAGAGCGGGCGCGGTCACAGGAGCAGCGTTGTTGATGTTGGGAATAGAGACTTGAGGAATGAGGAGGCCTCGATTGTTGTCTACGATGTGTAATTTTGCACTGTTGTCGGGGGTATTGGTGCCAATACCAACTGTTTGAGCCTGTAGGACACTAAGAGTGCTGAGTGCAAGACATGCGCTTGCACCCCATTTGTAAAGGTTGTTCATTTGGTTTTTTTATGTTAGAGATAATACAATCAAAATACACTAGGGGAATAAATCCGAAGTTATCAGATAGAACTTTAGATACTCTGTTAAAGGTAGTTAAAAAGAACTCTTTTTTGTAAAAAAATTAGATAAAAAGAACTAGAGTTCTGAGTAGCAGAAGTAGCGACAACTTATTGTAAGTAATAAAGTTATTATGCTTGTGGACAGAATGGTACGAGCAAGTGTGTAGGTAGGCGTTGTTCAATTATCAATAATTAAATTAAAAGTAGGCAAAGTTTATTCTTTTATAGAACTGTTGTAAGTGCTTACTTGGTGGGTTTGGCGGCTGTAGAAAAGTGGCGGCCTTTCCAGCTTATACGTCGTTTAAATAAGCCGAGTGTACCCACGGCTATAATGTACCCCCAGTGCATCAACGTGGAAATGGGGAAGTATTTCATCAAATCGTGTCGGTTAAAAAAAAACGCCATCATGGTTAAAAAGAAAAAGTCGGCCATTGCTTTTGTAGTAAATTTTACAGCAAACCAAAATAGAAAAGAAGGGTGCACGATGCCCACCACCAAATCGAACAGCATGTTCATAGACAACACCCAGACAATTCCCATCATAAACCACACTTGCCAACCTTTGTAGGCGCTTGATTTGGACGCCCAACGCAGGCGCTGGCTCATAAAATCAGCTAGGTTGGACTTGGCATGGGTGAACGTGCAGGCACGGCGATTTTTGAGGTAGCCAATTTGGTTGGGGTATTTGGCTTGTATTTTTTGCAACAGCAACATATCGTCGCCAGAAGGCAGGTGGTCAATGCCCTCAAACCCGTTGACCGCTTCAAAGGCGCTGCGTTCGTAGGCCAAGTTGGCTCCATTGCACAGCCCCATGAAACCGCCTTCAATGCCCGCTGCGGAAACCGCCATCATACCCATGAAATCCAGACTTTGAAAATATTCCAACAGCGATTTCTCTTCGTGAAAGAGTACAGGGGCGGCGATGAACTTTGGTTGTACTTCTTCGTAATAATTGACAAGATAAGAAAGCCAATCTTCTTTCATGGTGCAATCGGCGTCGGTTGTAACGATCAAGTGCTGTTGGGTAGCTTTGATACCTGCGGCCAATGCTGCTTTTTTGCCTTGCTGTTCGGCGCTCAGTTGTAAGAGGTACACATGGGCATGTTGGGCAGCTATAGGGGCTACTAAGGCAGCAGTTTGGTCGGTGGAGTGGTCGTCTATTACATAAATTTCCAGTAGGTGCGTCGGGTATTTTTGTGCGAGGACGGCTTGCAGGCAAGCTTCTATTTTATCGGCTTCGTTGCGCGCAGGAATTAGAACCGCTACTTTAGTCTTTGGGTTCAGTTTTTTAGGAAGCTCCCAGCGGCGTAATTTATTCCAATAGAAAATGTAGCAAAGTATAACTAGTAAGTAACCACAAAGTAATACTACAGAGAAGACAGAGTAATAGACAAACATAAAGTTTGGAATTAGTTGGGAGAAGAGCGTAAAAATAGTATTTTAGTGCATAGCTACAACCCATCCTAACAATTGTTCTGTATTTTTGGTTGTAATAATGTCCTATATATGATGAAAAGACGCCAATATTTGTTCAGCTTAGTGTTATTTGTCCATTTTTTTATTGGCAATGCACTCCATGCCCAAAACGAGAATTACCACAAAGACGCGCTCCAACTAGCCGCTCGGCTCAGCGAGCAAGAAGCCGTATCCGAACTTTCGGAGCATTTGATCCACACGTTAGAAGAGGCGTTGACGGCTGTTTCCGAAAGTTCTTATTACGCCTCAGAAATTGTCGCGCAATACTACGACATACACGCTGCCGCCAGCAGCAGTACCCAACGGTTGCGTTTGGTGGTAGACAATTCGGCCAGCTGGTTAAAAAATGTAAAAGGCGACAATCCCATCCAACAATTTCTCAGTCGCAGCGGCATTCAACTCTGCATCTCCGAGCAAGCCCAAAAATACACCACCGTAGAATTGTTCAGTGGGCGCGCCCTCAATATGAAATTTTTGGCCGCCCAATTGTCGCTGTTAGAGCATATTTGGTTGGTAGAAATACCGAGTGAGCAG
>CAYUZF010000110.1:0-12049 GCA_964449615.1 uncultured Aureispira sp. | reverse complement strand
TGCACTATTGGGAATTTAAAGTATATGCGTCGGGCGAAGTAGTCTTTTTGGGAGAATACGGGGCTACATTGATACCGCCACCGCCACCGCCCTCCGAACGCCTATAAGTGCAAACCCTTTGTTCTTTTTGTTGTTTTAAAATCAGGAATTCCTTTTCTTTGAATTTTTCTACACAAACAACCAATGAAAGAACAAGAGCAAACTTCCATTCAAGACCTGCGCGTCGATTATAAATTGGACACACTAGAGCGGAAGGATCTGGCCGATTCCCCCATACAACAGTTTGAACGTTGGTTTCAACAGGCGCAAGAGGCAGACCAGCTGGAACCCAATGCCATGACATTGGCCACCGTTGATGAAAAGGGCATGCCCGCTGCCCGCATCGTTTTGCTAAAAGGTATGGATGAAGAAGGCTTTCGGTTTTATACCAATTACGACAGTGAGAAAGGGCAAGAGATTGCCAAAAATCCGCAAGTGGCACTGGTCTTTTTCTGGGGAAGCCTGCAACGGCAAGTGCGTATTTTGGGTACAGCGGAGCGCTTGACAGAGGCCGCCTCTACCACCTATTTTCAGAGCCGACCCAAAGGCAGCCAAATTGGTGCTTGGGCTTCTCCGCAAAGCCGCGTGGTTCCCAATCGCCAAGTATTGGAAGAAGCAGCCGCCGCATTAGAAGAAAAATACGCCGACGCGGCGCAATTGCCTAAGCCGTCTAATTGGGGGGGGTATATTGTGCGCCCTTATCAAATTGAATTTTGGCAGGGGAGAAGCAGCCGGTTGCATGACCGTTTGCGCTATACGTTGACGGATTTAGAACCGAAAAAAGAATGGAAAATTGAGCGTTTGGCTCCCTAGAATAATGTCTAATAATTTTAGGGAAATGCATTGGTGCGCAAAAGAGACCGCCGCTTTTGGAATGCGCGGCTGGCTTTGTAGTGTACAACTGTTGGGCTAGTTGGTACCCGATTGTGCGGTTGGGCGCAGCGCGGGTGGGACAAAGATGGTGTAAGTGACCTGTTCTTTGCATTCTTCGCCTTTGATAATGAGTAGATTGCGGTTGCGCTTAGACGATAACACCATCTGTTTGGTACGCTCATTAATTTGGCAAAGTAGTTCGTAGCGGCCGTTATTTATGATAAAGTTGAGCAGAGCTTCGTTGGGAACAGAAAGTTCTACGCTGGTTTCGATGATAATACGCTTGCCCTGGGTCGAACGCCATAGAATCTTGGCATTAGGAACGTCCAAACGCAACGTTTCGGCTTTTCCTATTTCAACCGTTTGAGAGGTCTTTTTTGCCATTTGCCCATAGCAGTAGCCCATACAACACCAGCAAAGCAAGCAAGTATAAAAAAAGCGCCAACAAATAGAAGAGGACATATTCATGATAGGATAGCTTATAGTAAGAAAGTTGTTCCTTTAATGTAAGAAGGCACGCATTTCGAAAATAGGCGTTGCTTTATTAAATAGTTTGTCTACAAAGTTGTTCAATAAAAAGCAAATAAACTAACTAAAGTAGTTTTTCGCTCTTATTAGACATTATTACAAATAATTTTGTAGCGAACGGCGAAGCCCTCACGGAGTAAAAAAGAATCTTGTTTCCCTCACTAGCTAGTTCCTTTGTACCACAGGTACAAGCCAGCGCAGTTTAAAAATTGATCCCATTCCGAACTTTGTTCGGAATGAGCTAAAGCTGACTATTTGATACATTGTATCAAATAGGTCAGATCGCTTTGTGAGTCTTGATTGATGAAAAAATCTTGCTTTTTATCCCTGTACAACTCCATTCGTAATAATGTCTATTAAATGGCTTTAGAATTGTTTGGGATCATACTCTACTTATAGCAACCTTACTAATCAACAGCTATTCATAGGCAATAGTTTGCTAGCTTTCGATATACTTAAAGTGCTTAAGTCCACTTTGAAAAAAATAATTACCCGAAGATAAAAAAGAATCAATAGTTTACCTATAGAATTGCTACAAATATCCTCAACCCGTTTCTTGCCCATAATTGATTTGGACGGCTTTTAGCTGGCTTGGCCGCTCTACCAAATGATAAAAAACAGCCGCTGCCACTACACTGCACCCGTAGCCGAGCAAAAGTACTAAAACTTTTTGAAAAGGCAAGCGATAAGAATGGGACAAGATATTGACTACTGCTTGACCAATAGGCCAGTGCAATAGATATAAACTATAAGAACAACGACCGAGCCAAGCCAATTGTCTAGGGTTATAAAAGGGTAAAAAATGGATAAGGGATAAGGTGATGAGTACGACCAAACTGTGTGCCCAATGCAAGCTCAATAGTAAACAAATGCTACTGGCTGTTAAAATAATTATAAGCTCTAAAGGTTTGATTACAAGTGAGATATACATAGCGTAGCTGCCGCTTATGAGAAACAAAGGCAACCATCTAAAAATCAAGTCCTTCTGATCACTTACCAAACTTAAAACGAGTAAAATTAGGTAACTGCTGTAGCGCCACCCCTTATTGGAGTGTACCCATAATGGGAAGACTAGTCCCAATACGCAATAATATTGAAATTCTACAGCCAACGACCAATAAACAGGATTGAGCCAATGCTCGCCTTCCACGAAAGGTATACAATAACCCAGATGAAGCAACAAATTTTCTACAGAAATCAACAGCGGTTGCCCATGTCGCCAAGCTTGCGCCGCCAAATAAACCAACACGATCAAAATCGACAACAAGTAAGGCGGCTCTAAGCGCCAAATACGTCGCCAAAAATAGCGGCCAAAATCCCTCCAACAATAACCGTGTCGGTGCAAGGCCAACGGCAAAACCACTCCAGATAGTACAAAAAATAACGTTACTGCATATTGTCCCCAGTAGGCCAACGTTCGTACCCATGAAGCTTCAATATAATCCACGGTGCCCCAAACAAAATGATAAAAACAAACAGCAGAGGCCGCCAAACCCCGCAGGCTTTCGATGATGGGCACATACGTATGTTTGGGCGTTGGCATCAATCTGCTTGCTCTACTACCACCCGACGTTTGGAAACCAAGTAAACACCTGAAGCAATCAAAATTCCCGCAATAAGTAAGTAAAGCGTCAATTCATCTTTGCCCGCAACAATGGCAATTAGACTTGCCAACAAGGGTTGTAAATAAATGTATGTGCTGGCCACCGAAGCTTTGACAATAGAAAGCGCAGCGCCATTAAACAGGTAGGTCAAAAAAGTAACAAAAACCAACACAAAACCAATGTTCCACCAAATGGAAGACGGAATTACAGAAAAATCGGTCGCATAAAGTTGCCCCCCTCCAAAGGGAATTACGTAGAGCGTTCCAAATAGGAAGACCCATTTGAGCGTAGTGATGGGAGAGTATTTGCTCATCAGTGGTTTGACCAGCACCAAATAACAAGCATAAAAGGACGCATTAACGGCAATAAATACATTCCCCAGTGCAGGATTGGGGGCATCTTGAATGCCCGTGCGACCCGTGACAATCAACAGCGTTGCCCCCGATAGCCCCAACACAATACCCAGCCCTTTGGACAGCGTAAGTTTTTCCTTGAAAACAAGCATAGACAACAGCAACACCATGATGGGCGTCACCAACATAATTAAAGAGCCGTTGATGGGGGTTGTTAAATTGAGTCCGTAGAGGAAGCACAACTGGTTGCCCGCTATGCCACAGACGCCACACAAGGCCAAACGGCCTATGTCTTTGCGGTCGACGCGCTCGCGTATAAATAGGGCGTGGGTCAACCAAAGCAAACTCGTTCCTGCCAGACAGCGCAGCATCACAAAACCAAAAGGTTGTATATAATGATTGGGCGCTGCCATAACGGGCTTGGCCACCGTAAAATTGGCGGCATAAATCAACGCCACCAAAAACAGAGCAATATGCGCCAACACTAATTTCTTGTTCACCACCAATTGTTTTTGTGATAACCGTTCGGTAAAACGCAAATAAAAGAAAAATTACCCATTTAAAGCATAAGCCGTCTCTACCAAATCCTTGTAATGCCCATCTTCTATTTGTAACAATTCTTGGTGAGAACCAAACTCCTTTACTTCCCCCTTCTCCAGCACCATAATTTTATCGGCGTGTTGAATGGTGGATAAGCGGTGGGCAATGATAATGGACGTGCGCTTGGCAATCAAGCGCTCAATGGCATACTGAATAATGCCCTCGGTTTCGGGGTCGATGGCGGACGTTGCTTCGTCTAAAATTAAAATTTTAGGATCGAAGACCAACGCGCGTACAAAAGAAATCAATTGACGTTGCCCCATAGACAACGTTGCCCCGCGTTCCATCACTTGGTAGTCGTAGCCGCCTGGTAATTTTTCTATAAATGGATGAGCGCCAATCATTTTAGCAGACTCTATAACCTGCGCACGGCTGATGTGCGGCGCTTTGAGCGTAATGTTGTCCAAGACAGAGCCAGAAAACAAAAATACATCTTGCAACACAACGGCAATGCTGTTGCGCAAAGCAAACAACTCGTACGCTTTTAAATCTACCCCATCAATGGTAATGGTGCCTTTGTGTACTTCGTAAAAACGACTCAAAATATTAATCACCGTCGATTTACCCGCACCCGTACTGCCCACAATGGCCAGCGTTTCCCCTGCCTGTATATCAAAACTCACCCCGCGCAAAATCCACTCTTGTAGATCCGCTACCGACTTATCTTGTTGGTAAGAAAAATACACTTCGCGAAAGCTGATGTCGCCTTTGAGATGCTCTGGAATAAGGGTGCCCGTATTTTCGATGGTATTGGTATTGTCCAGCACGGTAAAAATCCGTTTGGCAACGATGAAACCCATCTGTAAGGTGTTGAATTTATCCGCCAAAATACGAATAGGGCGAAACAACATGCCCAAGTACAATGGGAAAGCCACCAAAACCCCCAGCGTTACTTCGCCGCCAATAACGCCCCTTGCCCCGTACCAAACCATCAAACCCAACGACGTGGCCGATAAAATTTCGACCGTAGGAAAAAAGATCGCATAATAGAAGATAGAATTGATGTTGGCATCTGCGTACTCCTTGTTGATCGCTTTAAATTTATCCAATTCCTGTTCTTCCGCGTTGAAGGTCTGCACAATTCGCATGCCCGTGATGCGCTCTTGCAAAAACGCATTCATTTTAGAAACCTGCGTCCGTACAATTTCGTAAGCGCGCTTCACCGCCTCCTTGAACCAATAAGTAAATACAATTAATACAGGAATGGTAACCAAACAAACCAACGTGACTTTCCAACTCGTCCAAAGCATAATCCCCAAGACAAAGAACAGCGTCAGCAAATCGGCAATAATGGTAATGAAACCCTGCGAAAACACCGTATTGATGGTTTCTACATCGTTGATGGTGCGGGTTGTAGACGTTCCAATAGGCGTTTTATCAAAATAAGATAAGCGCAAACTGTTGATGTGGTCAAATACGCGTGTCCGCAAATCGCGAATCACCGACTGGCCGAGCCAACTGGTCGAATAGGAAAATACGTAGTACAGAATGCCTTGCAAGACCAAAATGCCAAACAACAACATGACCATAAAGAGCAAGCCCTCGCCGTTGTTGCTCAAAATACTCTCGTCTACTGTGCGTTGTACCAAGTAGGGGCGTAGAATGGCAATTGGCGCCAAAATAATGGAGAGCGTACCCGACAAAATAAAAATACCTTTGTAGGGTGCTGCTAATTTAACAATGCGTTTGGCTAAAGCCCAATCCGCGTAAGGAGGTGGAGTCGCTTGATTCAAGAATCGCTATTTTTCGACGAGGTGAATGATTTCATCGTAAACGCGTAGCGATTTGAGAAGTTCAAAATCCGCTAGGTTTTTACATTTCAACATCAATCCTTTAAAATCAGGGTTCTCATATTGGTTGATGAAGTTGGTGTGCAAGACTTCTAAAATATCCCAAGTTCCGACGATTGCCCCACTTTCTAGCTTTACTTGCACTGCCAGATCTTCGTTGAGCTTGCCCGACTCCAGCGCGCCGAGCAGTACCACTTTTAATTTTTTTTCAAATCCGTAGACTACCTGAACGCGGTACGTACCTCGAACCGTTGTTTTTGTTGTTGTCATAATAAAATTGAATGATGATGTGTGAATTCAAGCACAAAGTTACGCCAATCTACTTACAAATCTGTTGGGGGAAGGGTTTATTTTATGCGAAGGCATTGTTGTTGGCCGAACTCTTTGGTGTAAACACGCAAACAATACCGCCCTGGGCGCAAGCCTTTGGTATAAACCACTGGTGTTGTTCCCATTCTAATCAGTCCTCTTTCTCTGTGGTGCAACTCCCAACGTTTTAAGGGGACGTTGTCGCTTATGCGAATGAGGCAACTGTCTTTGGCTGGGTTGGGGGATACCTCTATAGTGGGCGTTTCCAAACTGTTCCAATCAACATCGGGAATTTTTAAAGGTTGGGGAATACCTACGCCTCTCACCAGCGCTAAGTTCGGCGGCAGTTGTTTCCAAACAAAGCCATCGGAAAAGCCCTGCGCTATGCCCAGCGAATCGTTCAGGCGAATGCTGTCTTGAAAGCCCCCCACCAGCCAGGGCGCTTGGTACACATCTAAAGCCACCCCACGCGCTACGTCAAATCCCCGTCCCTGTGCTGTGGTGAGCCTTGCCCATGCGTCCTTGGTAGAGAGGGTCATCTGAAACGCCTCTGTTTTGTGCATGCCCAGGGCTGTTTGTCCTCGCCAGCGCATAGAATCTCGGTAGCTGCCACAAAGGTATACTTGATTGCTCCCAACCGCCAAATCGGTACACTTGGCATCGGCGAAGGCTTGGCTTTGACTGCCCCAAACGGCCCGTCCACTGCTGTCCAGTTGCACCACATAAACATTGGAAAAATTTTTAAAACCCGTCTTAAATAGCAGGCGATCAAACTGCAACAGACCGCTGAAATGCCCCGCACAATACAGATAACCTTCGTGCCAACGCAACGCCACACATTGGTTGTCGTAGACCCCCGAAAATTGCCGCTGTGCGATTTGCTGCCCCGTTTTGGCGTCCAGCGTTGCCAAAAACAAATCGCGGTAAACAGGATGCGCCCGCTCCAACGAGTTCTTTAAACTAAAATAACCGCTAAATTCGCCCGCCCAATACAAACGTCCCTGCCCATCCAGCGCCAGCGCTTTGCCTTCGGCCTCTTGGCAGCGCGGGCTGGTAATGCCCCAGAGAAGATGCCCCTGTGCATCGAGCTTCAACAAAAAAGGCGCTTGCCGACAAGCAGCCACCAAAGGCGCTTGCCCTTCCAGAAATAGAGTATCTTGAAAACTACCCGTCAAATACAGCGCGCCTTCGGCATCGCACTGTGCCTGCCAAACCTTCACCAAGCCTGTAGCGGGCAACTGCTTGGCCCAGTTGAGGGTGAGTTCAGCCGTCCATTGTGCCACAAAAACGCTGCTGCTGCGTCGGTAAAGTACGGTGTCTTTCTGTCCAAAAAATAAACTGTCCTTGAACTTGCCCAGCCCGTAAAGAAAACCCGAATCATGCGCACAGAGCGCCGCCCATTGTTCGGTTTTGGCGCCGCCAACGAAGTACGTTTTTTGCGGAAGCAGCGGCTCAAAATAAGAAGTGTGCGTAGGGTATTGGTACAAAAAAAGATCCGTTCCACCCCGCGCTATTTTTTCTTCCAATGCTCCCTGAAAAGCACCTGCAACCACAACCGTAGAGTCGTAACGCACCACTTGTGTCGCCTCTACAGCCCCTTGATTATGCAACCATAAAGGCGCTTGTCCAAGCAGATTCGCAGAGAAAAATGTTATGAAAAAGTGAAAAAAGAAGACTTTGCTATTAAAAATCAATCTAAATAAGAGGTTTGCCGAATGGAGTAAGTTGGAGTGCTTAAAATTTCGTATTTTTGTACCTACAAAGGTAGCCTTAACTAACAACAAAAGGAACAAGCTTTGTTCACATAAAATAAGAACACCTTCTTGCGCTAGCGCATCACGTTATAGTAGCCAAAAAGCATGAAAAAGACACATATTTTAGGATTAATTGCCATTGCCATTGCCATTGGTGCCTTGATTTCTATTGCTGGACAAGCCAGCACCTATACCAATTTTACAGAAGCCAAATTACACCTCAACCGCAACCACCAAGTGGTAGGGCATTTGTCTACGGACAAACCCGTGGTTTACGACCCCGTCAAGGATCCCAATTCATTTTCTTTTTACATGAAGGATGAAGCAGGAACGGAGGTGCAAGTAATTTGCCAGAAGGAGAAACCTGCGGAATTTGAACGCTCGGAGCAGATTGTTCTTAAAGGTAAGATGCAAGGCGATGTTTTTGTAGCGCATGATATATTATTGAAATGCCCTTCTAAGTACCAAGATGAGCAGATTCAAAACAAAACGATTATTTATACAGAAGAAGTTCAAGCCAGTAGGTAAGGACACAGCGGCAACGCGCCTTCTAGCAGGGTAGAGAGCGGATTTTTCTGGGACAGGTACTTGGAGAAATCCTTTTTTTAATAACAGCGGAAGGTACTATTTAGCATAAAGTAAGGACATGATCGACTATATTGGAGAGCATTTGTGGGTAGGCCAGTTGGGGCAATTTCTTATATTTTTGGCTTTTGCAAGCGCGGTATTGGCAACGGCGAGTTATTCGTTTGGAACCAATGCCACAGTGGTAGAGCAGAAAAACAATTGGCGTTCTATTGGACGTTCTGCGTTTTTGGTACATGGCGGTTCTATTTTAATCATCATTGGGTTGATTTTTTTTATGATGATCAACCGTTATTATGAATACGATTATGTTTGGAGCCATGTATCCAACAGCTTGCCGTTCCGCTATACTTTTGCGGCTTTCTGGGAAGGGCAGGAGGGAAGTTTTTTGCTGTGGTTGTTTTGGCATTCGATATTGGGTTTTATTCTCATCAGACGCGGCAATGAGTGGGAGCAGCCTGTGATGGCGGTGCTTTCTTTTGCACAAATTTTCTTTGTGTTTTTTATTCTGGGCTTGTATTTTGATGGGGGTGATGCCGATGGCACCGACTACGCTTTTTTAGGCAATATTTATGGGCGCAGTGGACTGGTTTGGGCGTTGTTGACGGCTGGTTTGGCCGTTGCAGCCAGCAAAGCGGCACCCGCTAGACGTGCATTTTGGACAGCGGCGGCGGTGTTGCCTACGGTGGTTTTACTGGTGCTCATTTTTGCAGGGTGTTACCATTTGGGGTAGGTGCGTATTGGCGGAAGCCCGTTTATGCTTCTGCGCAACGTTCACTTTGCTCCTATTTTTAATACGCCTACTTATTTGGCTTCCATAGAAGGTACGGGCCTCAATCCGCTGCTTCAAAATTATTGGATGACCATACACCCGCCTACCTTATTTCTCGGTTTTGCGACTACTATCATCCCCTGTGCGTATGCCATAGCAGGCCTGTGGACAGGCCGCCACAAGGCTTGGATGGAACCCGCTCTAAAATGGGCGTTGGTGAGTGCGGCGATTTTGGGAACAGGTATTTTTATGGGCGGTGTTTGGGCGTATGAAGCCTTGAGTTTTGGAGGTTATTGGGCTTGGGATCCTGTAGAAAATGCCTCTCTAGTGCCGTGGATTACGTTGGTGGCAGGCATTCATACCACATTGGTGGCGCGAGCCACAGGCTATTCTACCAAGAGCAGCTATATTTTTTACATGCTCACGTTCTTTCTCATCGTCTACTCTACTTTTTTGACGCGCAGCGGTATTCTAGGAGAAACGTCGGTGCATGCCTTTACAGAAATGGGCTTGGAATGGCAAATGGTGTTGTTTATGGGGGTATTGGCGGTGTTGGGAATTGGGTTTTATCGAGCCAACCGCCACGAAATTCCTGCTCCTAAACGCGAAGAGAGTATTTATTCGAGAGAATTTTGGATGTTTGTGGGTGCTTTGGTTTTGTTGTTTTCGGCAGGGTTGATCACCACAACTACTTCAATCCCTGTTATTAATGCCATTGCAACGATAGAGCCTTTTGAAACGGTTATTGGTTGGATGAGCGGTGCGACAAGTGGGTTGGAAGAAACGCGGTTGGCGAATTTGCACCAGTTTTTCGCGAACCTAGAAGGGGGAAAAATTGCACCGCCTGAGGATGTGGTCGAACACCACAACAATTTTCAATTGTGGATTGCGATTTTGGTAGCGCTGCTTTCTGGGATGTCGCAGTTTATCAATTACAAAAAAGCAAGTTTGAACGGCGAATACGGGAAACGCTTTGCGGTTTATGTGGGCGGTGCGTTGTTGCTAGCAGTAGCTCTAACGATTCCCATCATGTCGGCTACAGGCATACAGGCATGGCAGTACTGGACTTTGGTTGCTTGTGCTTTGTTTGCAGTCTTTACCAACGTGGCGTACATCATCGGCGTTGCTAAAGGCAATTTAAAACTGGCTGGCTCTGCACTGTCCCACGTGGGGTTTGGGTTGATGCTGGTCGGGGTGGTGTTCTCAGGCGCACTCAAAACTGCCTTAGAAGATCCTTTTGCCTCCGAAAATTTGACGGGCATTCTAGGCGATTTGAACAAACAAACCAATAAAAATATCTTGGTGCCTTACGGCCAAACCATTCCATTAACGCAGGGCTTTACCGTCAGCTATACCAACCGCTGGACAGAGGGCAACGCTTATTATTACGAACTGAATTTTATTAGAAAAGACGAAAAAGGCGACATTGTAGATCGCTTTATCACTACGCCCAATGTTTTGCACGATACATTGCCAAATGGCACCCTCAAATTCCGCACCGCCAACCCCAATACCAAGCACTATTGGGACCGCGATGTGTTTACGTTGGCAGTACCCGATTGGGCATTTATTGATACTGAAAAAGAGGCGCAAGTGGATACCAACGCTTGGCAACCCGTAACCGTAACGCTAGGTGATACCTTCTATACCCAACGCTATTTTGTGGTGTACGAAGGCAACGACCGCATTACTTATGAACACCCCGACTACGAACCTGAGGCAGGGGACATGCCGTTGACAGGCATACTAGGAATTTACGATCCTACAGGTAATAAAGTAGAAGAAGCCCGCGTGTTGTACTACATCCGAGGCCGCCAGCAATTTGGCTTGTCTACGAAGCTGCCCGATTTGGGCTTAGAGGTCAAAATGAGCAACATCATTGTTGATCCTGAAACGGGGAAGGGGGAGATTGTTTTTGAGGTGAAGGAAAAAGCGCCCAAGCGCGATTACGTGGTCATACAAGCCCTCATTTTCCCTGGCATTCAGTTGGTTTGGATTGGTTGTATTATGATGATGTTTGGGTTACTGTTTGCGGGCGCACAGCGCATTGTAAGCAGACGCCGCAAGGATTAAAGGATGCTGCATGTTGCGTTCCATTTACTTTTATAAAAGGTTATAATTTAATACAAGTTGTCTCAATCTAGGGTTTGGGGCAGCTTGTTTTTGTAAGCTGTGGAGCCGATTAGCGTAGGGTTACGAATGTTTGTAATTGAACTTATGAATAATAGGCGCATGCCCGATTCTACGGCATTTGTTACTCCCTACCCACCCCGCCCAACTTCGTCATTTTATAATTATAGGCTGTTTTATGCTTTTGATTTTGTGGTTTTTAGATTTTTATTGGTTAAATTGTGCAACACAAGACGGATGCAGAATATATGATGGCTTAGAGCAGTCATGGCATCCATTTCTCAAGCAGTTGTCTTTTTGGGCAACTAAACCAAGCATTATGATGAAGTCAAAAACCTTCACTAATCCCACCGCTTGCCCCGTTGTTCACACCATGTCCTTAATAGGCGGAAAATGGAAGCCTATTATTTTGCATAGTTTGATGGATGGTAAGTTGCGGTTTGGTGCGCTTTCTACACACATTCCTACCATTTCTCGAAAAATTCTAACTGAACAACTGCGCGCTTTAGAGGCGACAGGATTGATCAACGCCGAGCAGCATGCCAAAGCGCTTCCTGGAGTAGAATATTCGCTAACGGAAAAAGGAGAATCGTTGATCCCAATCATCACAGCCATGTGCGACTGGGGACAAGCAGCCCTGCAGCAGGCACAAGCCTAAGTACAGTGTGTAAGAAGTAATCATAATAATTGTGTATCTTGATTACAAAAAGCG
>CAYUZF010000109.1:5500-16643 GCA_964449615.1 uncultured Aureispira sp. | reverse complement strand
CGATGGTTTGGCCGAGTGTGCAACGGTGGTTGCTCCTATCCTACTGCGCTTGGGCATTCCCGCTACGTTCTTCATCAACAGTGATTTTATTGACAACAAAGCGTTGATGTTTCGCTATAAAGCAAGCCTACTTATAGAGCAATTGCGGCAAAACACAGCCGCCCAAGAGCAGTTGGTTGGGCAACGATTGGCCAAATATGGCCTCCCTTTCAGCAGCATCAAAGAAAGTTTATTGGCTGTGCGCTGGCCGCAGCAGCAGGTATTGGACGATCTGGCGCAGGTATTGGACTATTCTTTTGATGATTTTTTGGCGCAGCAGCAGCCCTATATGAGCCGCACTCAAATTCAGCAGTTACTCGACCAGGGTTTCTACATTGGCGGACACAGCCAAAACCATCCTACTTACAATTTGTTGCCCCTCTCTGAGCAACTAGAGCAAACGATCCGCTGTCAGCAAGCTTTGGAACAGGAGTTTGACCTGCCGCAGCGTGTTTTTGCTTTTCCATTTACGGATTACGGGGTTTCGCGTGCTTTTTTCGAGGCGATATTGGGACAAGCCGAATTTAAACTTACCTTTGGCGGCGCGGGACTCAAACAGGAGAAGATCAAAGGCCAATTGCAGCGTTTTGGAATCGAGACCCAGGCATTGACACCGCTCCCAACGACCTTACACACCGAGTATTGTTATTTTTTACTCAAAGCTATTTTCGGAAAAAACACGCTTCATAGAACATGATTTCAAGCATTAGTATCATTGGCGCGGGCAATGTAGGCGGCCATTTGGCTAAACGCTTACACGCTTGTGGACACCGCATTGTTCAAATTTTTAGTCGCACACCTGCCAAAGCAGCGCGCTTGTCGGAGTTGGTGGGCAGCCAAGGTATTAGTCGATTGGAAGACGTACAGCCAACGGCCGATTTATACATTTTGGCCATTACGGACGATGCAACCGAGTCGGTTACCAAACGCCTTTCTTTTTTGAACCAACATCAGAAATTAATTGTCCACACGTCAGGTTCGGTGTCCAGTGCTATTTTTGAACAAGTGTTTGACAAGTACGGTATTTTTTATCCTTTGCAAACTTTTTCAGCGGCGCAGGCAGTAGATTTTGAGCGTTTACCGTTTTGTATCTATGGCAACACGCTGCCCAATGAAACAGCATTGGTAGAATTGGCGCGTAGCATTTGTCCGAATGTTTATCGGATCAACGACGAGCAACGGGGGATTTTGCATGTTACCGCCGTTTTTGCCAATAATTTTAGCAATTATTTGTTTTCTATGGCAGAACGTATTTGTGAAGAACAGCAATTGCCGTTTGGGCTGCTGTTGCCGCTCATTCGGGAAACGGTTCACAAAATAGAACGCGCAGCTCCCAGCCAAGTACAAACGGGCCCAGCGGTACGCGGCGATACCAAAACCATTGCCCGCCACGAGACCTTTTTGCAACAATATCCCGATTACTTACAAGTTTATCAATTGCTGACCCACCAATTGCAAGCGCAGACAAAAAAACAAGAAGGCTAAAATTAGGAGACTAAACGAATGCCGTCTTTTTCCAGTTGAATGCGCTTTTGTTTGTACAAACTACCAATCGCTTTTTTGAATGTTTTTTTGCTCATGCCCAGTTGTTGTTTGATTTGCTCGGGACTGCTTTTGTCGTGCAAGCGAAGAAAACCCGCCCGTCTTTTTAACTCATCCAGTATTTTTTGCGCATTGGGCTCTACTTTTTCGTAGCCGTCTTTTTCTAGGCGGATGTCCAATTTACCATCTTCGCGCACTTGTTTGACGTAAGCGGTTAGGCGCTCCCCCAATTGAAGCTCGCGAAATAATTCGTTGTGATAAATCAACCCTTTGTACTGGTTGTTGACTAGCACGTTCACCCCCAACTCACTGCGTTTCCAAACCGTTACTAGTACTTCGTCCCCTTCTTCTACGTCTTCGGGGTCTTCCTCTAAAAACTGCTCAATTTTGGTAGAACCTGTTAGGCGGTCGCTTTGGCCGTCCAAATACATGTACACCAAGTAAGATTTGCCCAGTTGCATCGGTTCTTGCTGTTCCCGAAAAGGCACCAATAATTCCTTATCTACGCCATAATCCACAAACGCGCCGTGGGCATTCACATCGGTCACTTTTAGCAAGGCCGTTTCATAAAGCGTTAGAGCAGGTTCTTGGGTAGTTGCAATCGGACGGCCTTCGTTGTCTTTGTAAATATACACTTCCAACAGGTCGCCCACCGCAGTGCCTTCTGCAATAAACTTCCCGTGTAACAAAACCGATTCGCCTTCTTTATCTTCTAAAAACAAGCCGTGTGGAGTACTCCGAACGACTTCTAATAAATTGTATTGACCGATTTCTATCATGCTGTAATGGTATGTATTTTAAAAATGTTCTTGTAAAAACAAAGATAGGGATAAAGTAAGGCGCAGCTGCACTTGTTCCTCACTTTATCCCTGTTGTTCAAAAAATTTTGTCCTGTATTATGGTTTAGACACGATCATTTTAAGCGTGCTTACCGTATTTTCTGTTTGCAAACGCACCCAATAGGTACCTGAAACCGCATTTGGCAATTCCAAGCGTACAGGCGCGTTGAGAGATAGCTCTACTTCTTGGAAATGAACCACCTTGCCCAGTACATCTAGAACGGCCACCTCTACAACTGTAGTTTCGCCATCGTATTCCAATAAAAATTGCCCTGTATTCGGGTTGGGATACAATTGGTACTTGGTAGCATCGGCCAATTGTCGAACACCTGTACAGATATCCGCCACTACGTTGACTGCGCGTGTAGTTGGACAGTTGCCGCCTGTGGTATAGCGCACCAAGTAAGTGCCTGGTGTAGAGGCTGCTGCATCTACTTCCCCTGTATTGGCATTGGCAAACACCAAACCCGTAGGCGTCGCACTAAAGCTTCCTGGCGAAGCGGTGGCTAGCGGAATGGTAGAATTGCCATAGTTCAAACAAATACTGGTATCGCTGTAGCCAAAAAATACAACGCCTTGTGACAAAATATTTACTACAAAATACCCTATATCTGGACAACCTGTTGAAACGGTGTAGCTGATCACATAGCTGCCCAAAGCAGAAGCCGTTAAATCAATTTCGCCTGTTGCCGTATCCAGCACCAATCCAGGCGTACTAGAAAACACCCCACCTGTAGATCCTGTAATAGTAGGTGTTGGATTGCTAGAATTATTCTGACAATACGCCGAAGAACTGTAAGCAAAAGCCGCGCTGTTGGCATTCAATACAGCAAAAGGTTGAAGGCTAGAATCTGGACAAGGCCCATTGGTGATGTACCGTATAGAATAATTGCCTACCGCAGAATTGGATAAGTCTATTTCTCCTGTCGAAGCGTTAAGCGCCAAACCTGCTGGAGTCGCTGTAAAAGTTCCCCCTGTTTGTGTAATCGTCGGTACAGGATCGGTTGTATTCTGACAGAACGCCGCACCTCCGTAAGAGAAGTTAGGGTTGTCAGGAGAACTGATAACAATTTGTACGCTGCTAGTGCTTGGACAAGCGCCGCTGGTGGTATAACGCACGGTGTAGGTGCCTGGTGTAGAGCTAGAAGCATTGATTAGTCCTGTGGTGGGATTAATCGCTAAGCCAGAAGACATTGTCGTAAAGGTCCCGCCAGGAGTTCCCAATATCGTAGCCGACAAATCAGAGCCACTCGTACAAGTGCTAGAAGCATTGTACGCAAAACTCGCATCCTCTGCCGCATTAACCGTTACCGTTTGGCTACTGCTGTTGGAACAAACACCCGAAGTCGTATAGGTGACCACATAAGTGCCAAGTAGAGAAGCACTGGCGTCAATGGTTCCGTCGCTGTTGTTCAAAACCAGCCCTGCCGTTGAGCTAAAGGTGCCCCCTGTTGTACCCGTCAAGTTGGCGACTGGATCGCTTGCATTCTGGCAGATGGTGTTGCTGGTATAATTAAAACTCGCATCGTCGATGGAATTAATCGTTACCGTAGTGGTCGCAGCGCCTGCACAAGGGCCACCTGCGGTGTAAGTAATGGTATACGTCCCCAAAGTAGAGGCGCTTACATCAATTTGTCCCGTAGTTGGGTTAATGGCCAAGCCTGCGGTTGCGCTGAACTGCCCTGTACTGCTTCCAGTAATAGTAGGCGTAGGATCGTTGGCTGATTGACAATAACTGTTGCTGCTGTAATTAATGCTAAGATTGCCCGCGGCATTGACCGTGACGGTTTGGCTGCTGCTTGCAAAACAGTTGCCTCCCGTTGTATAAGTAATGGCGTACGTGCCAGGTGTAGAAGCACTCAAATCAATGAACCCAGTACTAGAATTTAATACTAAACCTGTCGCACTCGTAAACAAGCCGCCCGTAGTGCCTGTAACAACTGGTGTAGGATCGGCATCGGTTTGGCAATAGCTGTTGTTGTTGTAAGTAAAACTCGCATTGTCTGCGGTACTAATGGTAATACTTTGACTGTTGCTAGCGGGGCAGGTACCATTGGTTGTATAAGAAACGGTGTACGTCCCTGCGGTAGAAGCACTTAAATCAATAGCTCCTGTAGCAGCATTCAATACCAAACCCGCCGATGCGCTAAAAACACCGCCACCCGTACCCGATAACACAGGAGTGGGATCATTGGCATTTTGGCAATAAATAGTGCTGTTGTAAGCAAATGTAGCATCATCCGAAGCAATGATGACTACGGTAGTCGTGGCACTGCTGGGGCAAGTGCTGTTGGTAGAAAAAGTCACTGTGTAGGTGCCAGGTGTAGAGGCACTCACATCAATAATTCCTGTTCCTGCATTGATAGCCAATCCATTATTGCTACTAAACAAACCTGTTACCAATGTAGACGCTAAGGTAGGCGTAGGATCGCTGGCCGATTGGCAATAGCTATTTTGGTTGTAACTAAAATTCGCATTGTCCGTAGAATCCACCGTCAATTGCTGGGTACTGGTACCTCCGCAAGTTCCCAGTGCTGCATAACTAACGGTATACGTTCCTGCATTGGAAGCACTCAAATCTACCGTTCCCGTACTTGGGTCAATACTCAACCCTGCTGTACTGCTGAAGGTTCCGCCCAAACTCCCCGATACGGTTGGCGTTGGATCACTTGCCGATTGACAATAATTAGATGCTGAATAAGCGAAACTGGTGCTGCCCGCGGCATTGATTACCACCGTGCTGGATTGACTGTCTGGGCAATTGCCCGAAGTTGTATAAGTAATGGTATAGGTACCTACGCTTGAAGCGCTCACATCTATTGTTCCTGTAGCAGCACTCAACGACAAGCCCGCTGGACTCCCCGTAAACACCCCACCGCTTACCCCTGTGATGGTTGGCGTAGGATCGCTATCATTTTGACAATAAGCCGAAGCGTTGTAAGTAAATGCTGGACTTTGTACAGGTGCCACCGTAACCGTTTGGCTGCTGCTGCTGCCACAGGTACCCGACACCGTATAAGTAATGGTATAGGTACCCGTTGTAGACGCACTCAAATCAATTTGGCCTGTATTGGCATTAATTACCAAGCCACCTGTACTGCTAAAGGTTCCGCTCTGGTTACCTGTAATGATCGGTGTGGGATTGTTGGCATTTTGACAATAATTGCTATTCGCGTAAGCAAAACTAGTAGCGCCTGCGGCATTGATCACCACCGTTCTAACTTCGCTGCCTGGACAGTTGCCGTTTGTAGTATAGGTTATGGTATAAGTATTTGGTGTAGAAGCGCTCACATCTATTGCTCCTGTAACAGCATTCAACGACAAGCCCGCTGGACTCCCCGTAAACACCCCACCGCTTATCCCTGTAATGATTGGCGTAGGATCGGCATCGGTTTGGCAATAGCTGTTTTGAGGGTAGCTAAAGTTGGCATCATCTACAGGATCTACAGCCACATTCTGAGTACTCACGCTTCCACAAGCGCCCGTAACGGTGTAGGTAACGGTGTAGGTACCCGTTGTAGACGCACTGAGGTCAATGAGTCCTGTATTGGTATTTATGACCAGTCCGATGCTGCTGCTAAAGGTTCCACCCTGGTTGCCTATGATAGTAGGTGTAGGATCGGTAGCATCTTGGCAAAAACTACCGCTGGTGTACGCAAAACTGGTATTGCCCGCAGCATTGATCACCACCGTTCTATCTTCGCTGCCTGGGCAATTGCTCCCCGTCAAATAAGTAACGGTATAGGTACCTGGCGTAGACGCACTCACGTCAATCGCTCCTGTATTGGCATTCAAACTCAACCCTGGGCTGCTGCTAAAGGTACCGCCTGCTGCCCCTGTGATGGTCGGCGTAGGATCGGCATCGGTTTGGCAATAGCCGCTTTGACTATAGCTAAAGTTTGCATTGTCTATGGGGGTGATGGTCACACTTTGGTTGCTGCTGCTGCCACAACTTCCAGAAACAGTGTAAGTAATGGTATAGCTGCCTGCTGTAGAGGCACTCAAATCAATGGTACCTGTATTGGCATTAATAGACAAACCCGCCGTGCTACCAAAAATGCCGCCTGTCGTTCCTGATACAACAGGGGTAGGATCGTTAGATGACTGGCAATAGTTGTTGTTGGCGTACGCAAAACCTGCGGTTGTTCCTGCATTGATAACTACGGTTGCTGTTGCGCTGCTTGGGCAGCTGCCAGTTGTAGTATACGTAACGGTGTAAGAACTGGGTGTGGACGCACTCACATCTATAACCCCTGTTGTTGGGTTGATGGACAAGCCTGCACTGCTGCTAAACGTTCCACCGCTTACCCCTGTAATAGTTGGTGTAGGATCGGCATCGGTTTGGCAATAGTTGGTTTGATTGTAATTAAAATTAGCGTTGTCAACAGGGGCTATTATTAAATTTTGGGTCGTTACACTACCACAAGTACCCGACACAGTGTAAGTAATCGTATAAGTACCTGTTGTAGAATTGGCCAAATTTACTTCCCCTGTGCTAGCGTTAATCGCCAACCCTGCGCTGCTGCTAAACGTCCCCCCTTGACTGCCGGTAACAACGGGACTCGGGTTGCCCGCATTTTGACAATAAGAAGCATTAGCATACGTAAAACTCGTATTGCCAGCGGCATTGATGATAACCGTTTGCGTGCTGGTGTTTGGACAGGTTCCGTTGGTGGTGTACGTTACCCCATACGTGCCAGGGGTAGAAGCACTCACATCAATTGTTCCCGTAGAAGCGTTGAGGGCCAACCCCGCAGTGCTGCCAAAGGTTCCTCCACTCAATCCCGTAACCGTAGGCGTGGGATCGGCATCCGTTTGGCAATAGCCGTTTTGCGCATAACCAAAGGCAGCGTTGTCCAACGGCGTTAAGGTAAAACTTTGGGTGCTTGTATTGGGACAAGTGCCGCCGATGGTATAAGTAATGGTATAAGTACCCGCTGTGGAAGCACTTAAATCCACTACTCCTGTAGTAGCGTTGAGGGTCAAACCTGCAGTACTCGAAAAACTGCCCCCACTTACCCCCGTAAGGTTTGGCGTAGGGTCGCTGTCTGTTGGGCAATAGCTGCTTTGATTGTAAGTAAAATTGGCGTTGCTCGGTGCGGTGATGTTTACGGTTTGGCTGCTGCTGTTCGGACAGTTGCCGTTGGTCTGGTACGTCACTACGTACGTTCCAATGGTAGAGGCACTCAAATTAATAGTTCCAGAAGTAGCATTGATCACTAGACCGCTGTTGCTGCTGCTGAAAGTACCGCCACTCAAACCCGTAACAGTGGGCGCAGGGTTGCTGCCAGAAGTGCAATAACTGCTGTTACCGTAAGCAAAACTCGCATCGTCTAGGCTCTGTATGACAACCGTTTGTGTGCTTGAACTGGAACAATTAGTATTCACCGAATACGTTACAGTATAGGTTCCCACAGTAGAAGCTGACAAATTAATTTCTCCCGTATTCGCGTTGATGGACAACCCCATTGTACTAGAAAAACTGCCACCACTCACCCCTGTAATCGTAGGCGTTGGATTGCTGCCGTTGATGCAGTAGCTGTTCTGATTGTAGTTAAAATTAGCATTGCTGGGCGTAAGAATTGTTACCGAATTGGTAGCGCTGTTTGGGCAAGTGCCATTGGTGGTATAAGTAACCACATAAGTACCTGGTGTAGAACCACTGACATCAATTTGACCTGTATTGGCATTGATAGACAGACCCGCTGCGCTAGAGAACGTCCCTCCTGCTAGCCCTGTAATCGTAGGTGATGGATCGCTGCCCGCTTGGCAATAGCTGTTTGCGGTATAGGAGAAACTCGCGTTGTCCAAGCCGTTGACAGATACGACCTGCGTCCCTCCATTTGGACAAGTTCCATTGGTGGTGTACGTCACTGTATACGTTCCTATCGTAGAGCTGGAAACATCAATTTGCCCTGTGCTGGCGTTAATCGCTAGGCCCGCTGTACTAGAAAACGTCCCTCCTGCTAGCCCTGTAATATTGGGAGTTGGGTCTGCATCATTGATGCAGTAATTGTTGTTCGCATAAGCAAAACTCGCATCGTCTAAAGCATTGATGGTTACGGTATTCGTAGCTGTATTGGGACAATTACCAGCAGTGGTATACGTCACAGTATACGTTCCTACGGTTGAATTATTTAAGTTAATTTGCCCTGTACTACTGTTGATAATTAAGCCTGCTGGAGCGCTGAAAGTCCCCCCTGTTAAGCCCGTAATAATTGGCGAAGGGTTCGCATTTGGCCCTTGACAATATTGCGCTGCTGCATAACTGAATCCCGCGTTGTCGGGCGCGCTAATGGTTACCGATTGTGTACTGCTGTTGGAGCAAGAACCGTTGGTGGTATAGGTTACGGTGTAAGTGCCTATGGTAGAATTGGCCACATCGATGGCGCCCGTGTTGCTGTTGATGACCAAACCACTGTTGGCACTAAATGTTCCACCGCTTAACCCCGTAATAGTAGGGGTAGGATTGGTTCCATTCTGGCAATAATTGTTGTTGGCGTAGGCAAAACTAGCGTCGTCTATGTTCGTAACGCTTAAAGCAAACGTACTGCTGTTGGGACAGGCGCCTGCGGTCGTATAAGTCACGGTATAATTGCCCACCGAAGACGCACTCAAATCTACAATTCCAGTACTGCTGTTGATGATCAAGCCTGATGGAGCGCTGAATGTTCCCCCTGTTAAGCCCGTAAGGGTTGGTGTAGGATCGGTTGCATTTCTACAATAACTGTTATTGGCATAAGCAAAACTCGCATCGTCTGCGGCATCGAGGGTAACACTTTGTGTACTGCTGTTGGGGCATTGCCCTGCGGTGGTGTACGTCACGACATACGTTCCTAGCGTAGAACCAGACACATCAATTTGTCCTGTATTGGCATTGATAATCAACCCCGCTGTACTGCTAAACTGTCCCCCAGCCAAACCTGTAACAGCTGGCGTTGGATCCGCTCCATTTTGGCAATAATTGCTGCTGCTGTAGGTAAATAAAGCATTGTCGGGTGCTGTGACGGCTAGGGTAATGTTGCTGCTGTTGGGGCAAGACCCAGCGGTGGTGTAAGTGACAACGTAGGAGCCTATTGTAGAATTAGAAAGGTCAATTTGTCCCGTTGTGGCATTAAGAGCCAAACCTGGCGTACTACTAAATTGTCCACCTGCCAAACCCGTTACGGTAGGAATAGGATCGTTTGAGTTTTGACAGTAGTTTGCACTAGTGTAAGAAAAAGAAGCATCGTCTGGCGCAACTACATTTACGGTTTGGGTGCTGCTGTTTGTACAAGTACCTGTAACCGTATAGGTCACGGTATAATTGCCCACCGAAGAAGCACTCAAATCTATTTGTCCAGTATTCGGATTGAGACTCAAACCGCTGGGCGCACTGCTATAGGTTCCTCCACCAACAGCGGGTGTAGGGCTGGGATCACTCCCATTCTGACAATAACTCGTATTGGGATAACTAAACGATGCATTGCTCGCCGTTGTAATATCTATGTTGGCAATGCTCTGGGCGGGGCAAGAACCATTAGTGTAATAACTTACTACGTAGCTGCCAACTCCCGACGCTGATAAATCAATACGTCCTGTTGTGGAGTCGATTGCTAAATTGTTGGTGCCTAGAAAATACCCACCCGCTAAACCCGTGATGGTCGGCATTGGATCTGTTCCATTCTCACAATAACTCGCGCTAGAATAAGCAAAAGAAGCATCGTCTGCCGCTACAATACTCACTTGGTCGGTAGCCGTACTCGTACTAGTTGTATAAGTAACCGTATAAGTCCCCAGTGCAGAAGTACTCAAATTGATAAATCCTGTAGTTGGGCTAATCGTCAACCCACTAGGACTAGCCGTATACGTTCCACCTGTAGGCCCTAGTTGCGTTGGGGTTGGATTAAAATCGTTTTGACAATAACTGGCTTGCGCATAGTCAATAGATGCCGCAATGCGTTCCGTCAATACAATATTAAACGGGGCAATGGGATCACTGTTGTTAGTACCAGCACCTCCGCCCACTACTCCAGACGCATAAACCGTTACATCGCCCGTTCCGATAGGGGGCGCTACCCAATTGACAGAAAACAATACGTCGTTAAGAGCAATAACCGCATTGGTGTGTTCAATGTATTGACGTGTCCCTTGAAAAGCTCCTGAAGTTCTTGTCAGAGCAGTAATTTTGGTGTTGGTTCCTGGAGTATTAAAAAATCCCGCTTGATCGTTGGAACTGGTCAACGCTACCGCCTGCATGCCGTGTGTGAAACCCGCCTGCTTAGAAACCAAAAATTCTACAGTATAAGTATCCCCAGGAACATAGTCTGTAACGGGTTGACTCAACGCATCCAAGACAGTAATAGTCATTGCCGCATTGTTAAATGCCCCTCCGTGACAGAGTCCACAATTAAGTCCCCCTGCAATAGGACTTCCCGTACGGTCTTGGCCTTGCACGGTTGCCACACCGCTGCTATTGCTCTGTAAGACGTATAAGACCAACAAACAAAATGCTAGAAAGTAAAGAAATTTTAGTTTCATAGAATGTAGTGTTGTGTTATAAAATGTTTTGAGTGGGTTGCTTCTTGGAGAACGAAGTTGAATGTAAAAATGTCACTATCCCGTAACACATTTTTAAGGAGACATGTTTATACTTGTGGGAAGTCATCAGAACATAGGGGAACGAGCATCCAACGAACAAGCGAGCCTTTTTTTCCCGAACAAGTGCGGGACATAGCACGCTT
>CAYUZF010000109.1:1815-5443 GCA_964449615.1 uncultured Aureispira sp. | reverse complement strand
CTCTCGGCCTCCAACAGCACTAAAAATCCTCTGTAAAAATACCCGCTTTCTTTTGTTACAATGTATTAAAGCCATTCTTCACCAAACAGCTTTACCTATGATTACATGGTTAATTCATCAGTAGGTAACCCCAATTAAGCGGTTTTTTAAAAGAAAATACCCTAGCCGTGTTGTTACAGGCTAGGGTACTTATTAATCGGTTGAAGTTATTTGTATGTGGTACACACACAAAAGCATTCTTATTTGCTGATTACGATTTGTTGTGTCTGGCGCATTTGCTCTCCTTCTAAAACAACCGTGTAAACACCGGGAACCAAATGGAAGAAGTCCATTGTTTGTACCGCGTTTTGCACCAAATTTACCTGTTTGGCCGCTACGATTTGACCTGTCATATTTACAATTTGCACCATAGATGCCGTTGCTTGGTGGTTGTTTTTGATGGTAAAGTTGCCACGGCTTGGCATAGGATATACCTCAAATACCGTCAATGCGTCATCTTGGATATTGCTGACGTTGGTGCTGTTGTCTTCTGTTAGAGTCACCTCTATGGCAGGCGTTACTTGGTCGCCACCAGTACTACCATTTGAATTTACAGCTAATCCAGCTCCATATAAGGTAACGGTTCCTGTACCAGCGGCAGGCGCTTCCCAAGTAGCCACAAAAGTACCCGTAGACTGTACCCCTTGATGCTCCAAATATTCTACGCCATTGGCTGTAGACAATTGGGTATTAGCCGTAGTAGCCGATAAAAAATCCCCTGCATTGGCAAACGAAGCGTCCAGGATAGAAGCTTGCATTGCATAACCAGGTACGTTGGTTCCTGTTACGGTATAAGTAACAGTATACGTTTGTCCAGGAATGTAAGCCGTTACAGCAGCCCCCGAAGCATTGGTAATAACCGCCGAGGAGGTTGGAGAAAAGCTTCCACCACTGTGACACGCCGAACAAGTTCCATTGGCAATAGGCGACCCCGTTCTGTCTTGACCACCAACAGCGGCACGACCTGCAGAAGAGCTTTGCAACAATAATAAACTGCCTGCACCAATCATTAGTGCCACTAAAAAGTTAATCTTCTTCATGTAAAGTAAATTTTGCGCTCAATAAGTAATTGTTGAGGGATTGAAAAATAGAATTATTATACTGTTTGGAAAAAGTAGACTGGCAGGAGTTTAAACTCCTTATTTTTTCCACTGCTCGTTTTCTTAAGGTAGACTATTTTGACCAACAAAGCCAACTTTGCCCCAAATTTATTGTAGTTTTGTTGTTTTTTTGTCAGCTTTCATAAGAATTTGACGATTATCATCTTTTTTCTGACTAAGAAAGCAGGGATAACAATTGCAACATTGAATGTACAGGCATACTTATTTGTACATTCGTCCAATAACCGCTTTTTTCTAGTTTATGAGATTTCTTATTTTTATTCTCCCATCCATATGGTTGAACGCGTCGAGTTTGCACGCTCAGATTTTGAATGCCGATCGCTACAATGTTGCGGTAGATTCGCTCAAGCCTTTTAAAGCATTGGTAGACTTAGGCTTTAGCCTCAACAAGCAAAATACGCTGCTTTTTTCTTTTGATACCAAACTAGACCTCTCCTATTCCAAGCCTCAAAATTTATGGGTATTGGCAGGTCAGTTTAAATTATTTAGAAGTGGCAGCCGCAATTTGCTGAATGGTGGGTTTGCGCATGCGCGCAGTCGTTTTTTTAGGCAGCACTGGGTGCATCCAGAGTTTTTTGCACAGGCGCAGTTGGACGATGTGCGCGGTATGGAGCTGCGTCTGCTCGCAGGTGGCAATGCGCGGTTTGTCCTCAAAGATTACGACAAGGGACATTTTCATTTTGGACTAGGGCTATTTTATGAACTGGAGCGTTGGAGTTACAGCGGGGTTCCCAGCGAGCGCCGCCCTGCAACAACGACCCCTAAGATCAACCATTTTGTAAAGGTAAACAGCTATTTATCGCTGACGCAGACTTTCCGCAAGCTGATTGTATTGCAGTTGACGGCCTATTGGCAGTTTCGTCCCGATAGTTTTGTGCGCTACCCGCGCCTCTCGGCAGATGGGCGTTTGAGCATCCTGTTGAGCAAGCATTTACAATTCACCGTACAATACAATGTATTTTACGACAGCTTACCCGTAGTTCCGATTGATCGGCTCTACTTTTCGGTGGTCAACAAATTGACCTTTACCTTTTAATAGAGCTTCGTAGGGTGCAACATTACACCTTACGAAACATCTGTATTAGCTACGCGTATAGCGAACATCGTAAACAAAGGTAGTTCTGGTATCCGTAATTTTAAGAATAACCTCCCCATCTTCCTTACGTCCTTCATAGGCATAAGTTTCATTGATTGCCGTCGTAGTAGTTCCTGGTATTAGCAAGGAATAGTTGGCAGGATTGATCTCAAAAGTAATGTTGTTGTTGTTGAGAAAATTAAAATTAGCCAATGTAAATTGGAAGGGGTTGTCGCTACTGGTTTGAAAAACATAACCAATATTGTTGTAAGAGCGGCTGGTTCCGTTGGCATCTGTGACCACTAAGGTAGCAATAACCGCACTATCTTCAGGATTTACATACCGTTCGTGCAGGGGTTTGCATTCGGTATTCTTACGTTCATAGCCTTCTTCACAGACACATTGACCATTGGCACAGGTTCCATAATCGCAGACAACACCTTCGCAGGGGTTGCAAGCAGAAATCAATAGCGCCGCTGATATAGCCACAAAAAAATATTTAAATCCAAGAATAGTTGAGTTCATAATTAAGATCGTTGTTGGTAAAATAGTTAACAAAAGAACGCTGCAAAAATAGGCTTTATTATAACACGCGTACAATTCTTATCCAGCTTTGCACATTGGTAGGCAATATAAGCACTCTACTACAACTCTAAAAATAGCCTTCTAGTTTTTTAAAGAATAATGAAAACCAGTTGTACGCGTACAAGCACATCCGTTCTAGTTTATAGTGGGAAATAAATTATTTTATCTTGGCATTACTCTTATAAAAAACTATCTTCGTCCAGTAACTCCTTACACTACCAGCCCCCCCCTTTGTTCTACTGGTAGTAATACATTATTTTTATTCACGCTAACTTTCTTAGTCAAAAGAACCGACTTAGAAACTCAATGTTATCCTCAATTATGAAAAAGATTACGCTTACAGTTGCCCTTGCGCGCTCTTCTTTATTGGCGCAAGCCCAAAATGTAGGAATTGGTACCGCTGCCCCCAACGCTTCGGCTAAATTGGAAATAAATTCCAACAATCAAGGTATCTTGCTCCCCAGAGTTGCCCTTACGGGAACAACCGACGCGACTACGATTGCCAATGATAATGTCGCTTCTTTGCTGGTGTACAATACCGCCACCGCCAGCGATGTTACCCCAGGTTTTTATTATTGGACAGGAACGGTTTGGCAGCGCATGGCCGTTCAAACGGATGCCGATTGGTACCGCAACAACGCTACTACTGCCCCTACCAGCATCAACAACTCTATTTATACCAATGGCAACGTAGGTATAGACAATGCTAACCCCCGTGTGAAATTAAACATTGGCAACAATTCAGGTGCATTTTACCGTTCTTGGATGGTGGATGGAACGCTTTACGAAGACGATTCTGATGGGATGT
>CAYUZF010000109.1:0-1749 GCA_964449615.1 uncultured Aureispira sp. | reverse complement strand
ACTGGTGTTACCACTTCTAATGAATACATGCGCATAACGCATTCGGGCAATGTAGGCATTGGAACCATCAACCCCGCACAGCGCCTACACATTGTGGGCAATATTTTGGCATCGGGTACCGTGACGAGTTCGGACAGCCGCTACAAGCGCAACAGCCAGCGCCTAAGCAACAGCACCGCCTTATTACAACAATTAAATCCTGTGCAGTACTACTTCCGTGAAGGCTTTACCGAAGAACAATTCGACGAGCGTTTACACTTTGGTTTGATGGCACAAGAGTTGGAAAAAGTCTTCCCTCAATTGGTACACGAAGACAACGAAGGCTACAAAGGCATCAACTATACCGAGCTTATTCCCGTTCTAATTCAAAGCAACCAAGAACAACAGGCTATTATTCACCAACAAAAACAAGCCATCAACCAACAAAATCGTACTTTGAGCCAACAACAAACACAAATCGAAGCACTGCAAAAAGCAGTCGAAGCACTACAAAAATCCTAATTATACACGCTTATGGAAGCATACATTTATGAGGCGCTGCGTACCCCACGCGGCAAAGGCAACCGAAAAGGAGCTTTAATTGGCACCACGGCTACACAACTTACCGTAGGTATCATGGACGCACTGCGCGAGCGCTGCCAACTCGATACGACGCTGGTCGAGGATATGATCCTGGGTTGTGTGACGCAGGTGATGGATCAAGGTGCCAACGTTGCCAAAACCATAGCCCAACAAGCAGGCTACGGCGACCACCTGACTGCCGTCACCCTCAACCGCTTTTGCGGGTCGGGTTTGGAGGCCATCAACCAGGCTGCGGCCAATGTAAAAGCGGGCTACAATGAGTTGATGCTGGCGGGGGGCGTAGAATCCATGTCGCGGGTCAAAATTGGCTTGGACGGCGGAGCCATTGCGATGGATCCCGCCGTTGCGCTGCACGGCCATTATGTCCCACAGGGCATTTCTGCCGATTTGATCGCTACCAAATACGGGTATTCACGAGCGGATGTAGATGCGTTTGCATTGGCATCGCAGCAACGTGCCGCCGCTGCTTGGGAAGCGCAACACTTCCAGAAAAGCGTGGTTCCAGTGCGCGACATCAACGGTTTGTTGGTGTTGGACAAGGATGAAAATGTGCGCCCTGGTACAACCTTAGAAGGATTGGGTCATTTGAAACCCGCTTTCGCTAAAATGGGCCAACAGGGAGGTTTTGATGCCGTAGCGCTAGACCGCTACCCCGAGCTGGAACGCATCCACCACGTTCACCACGCGGGCAATTCCTCGGCTATTGTAGATGGTGCCGCCTTGGCGCTAATCGGCAGCCGCACCGCTGGCAAGCGCTTGGGTTTGTCGCCAAGAGCGGTCATTCGATCTGTGGCCACCTATGGCACCGACCCTACGATGATGTTGGTTGGGCCAGCCCCAGCCAGTCGCCGCGCTTTAAAACGAGCGGGCATGAACAAAAACGACATTGATTTGTACGAGGTAAACGAAGCTTTTGCCGCCGTAGCCCTGCGTTTTATGGACGATTTGGGTGTTGACCACAGCGTTACCAATGTGAACGGTGGGGCGATTGCACTGGGCCACCCGTTGGGGGCTACGGGCGCTATGCTGGTCGGTACGGTATTGGATGAATTAGAACGCCGCGACCAAAGCACCGCCCTTGTTACTTTGTGCATCGGTGGCGGTATGGGCGTTGCTACCATTTTAGAACGGTTGTCTTAATTGAGTATTATGATAAAAAAAATAGTC
>CAYUZF010000108.1:8761-16648 GCA_964449615.1 uncultured Aureispira sp. | reverse complement strand
CACCGCCGCAAAGTAGAAGTGGAGTTCGGCCAAATTTACAAAACCGTAGGGCTGGGAACCACCGTCTGGTCGCCCTTGGCCTCGGGGGTATTGACGGATAAATACTTGGACGGCAAAGATACCAGCGATACGCGTTTGGGCATGGAAGGCATGGAGTGGCTCAAAGAACGCTCTTTGACCGACGACCGCTTAGAAAAAGTGCGTGGGCTACAGAATATTGCCAAAGAAATGGGAACCTCTGTTGCCAAATTAGCGCTGGCTTGGTGCCTGAAAAATCCCAACGTCAGTACGGTGATTTTGGGCGCTTCTAAACTGCACCACTTGGAAGAAAATCTAAGTTCCATTGATTTGCTGGAGCGTCTAGACGACAGCGTGTTGGAAGCTATCGAGGAGGTATTGGACAACAAACCTGAGACGCCTGCTTGGTAGAAAGAGATTTAGATTACTTTTTTGGGGGTATAGGGCAATCACGGTTGTTCTATACCTCCCCTTACCACATTAGCGATCTCGCCATTTCAAAATAGGTTGTTCAAAGCCGTAATACAACAGCGTAGAAATCAAAATAGTACCCGACCAAAAAATCAGATAGGCTCCCGCTTGTTGTCCGTTGGTTTCTAGCGGGAAATAAACCGCCAGCAGTTGGGCCACCAGTAAATTGGTCAAGTACATGGAATAAGAAATCTTACTGATGTGCGTGATGATGCGCCCCAACCAGGGAAAACGAGCTTGCTTAATCGCATCCGCTTGTGCGAGGAGCAGGGCTGCGCCTAAGGAAGTAACACAAAAACTGAATGTTTTGGCGTAAAAGCCCGAAAGCGATTTGGGCAGGTAGATGTTCAGTAAACAGAGCGCTAGCCCAGCTGCAAAAAAGCCCCTTCGATGCTTGAACCAAAACGCGCCGTGGTAGAATTTGAGGTACGCTGCTAAGACGCCATAAATGACCGCATCCAAACGGGTTACCACCGCTTTTCTAAAAAAGACATCCCAATCGTAAAAGCCTCCTACAGGCGTATCGCTAATTGAAATTCGGTACAGCAAAGGCAAGAGCAACAGCGTGAAGATCCCCCATAAAATCACCCGTTGTTTATGCTTTCTAAAGACTCCCACCAAAACCCACAACAACAAGGGGAACAGCAGATAAAACCACTCTTCAATAGACAAACTCCACGATTCCCAGAAGAAATTAAAGCGGCCGTCCCAAAAGTTATGAATAAAAAATAAAAAGTGCCACGAGCAGTTGTGAACATCGTTGGGTAGAATGGCAAAGTAGGCCAACAAAAGATTGATGCCCAGCAACAGATAGTAATTGGGAAGCGTACGAATCCAACGCCGTTTCCAAAAATGCCCCAAAGAAGCCAGCGTAGGACGCTCGGGTTTGTCCAGTATTTTTAGGATGATTTGCCCAATCAAATACCCACTCAAGACAAAAAAAACTTCTACGCCATCTATCCAAGGAATAAAGGGAATGCCCAAAGAATCCAACCAACCGCCACTAACAATGCGCCCGTGGGCTACCAACACCACTACAATGGCGTAAGCTCTAACCACATCTAAACCGTAAATTCTAGTAGTATCTTTGGACATAAACAGCGCAATAGATTGAGGACATCGAGAAGGAGGTAGGAGGGGAATATAAAACTCTTTATAGGAATACAGGTAGTAAATTTTCTTTTTTTTATCTTTTTTTGAGTTCTTTAAATCTCAAAAACCACTGCCAATGCTCTTAACAACCATTCAAGTATTTCCTATAAAATCGCTAGACCCTGTGGTCGTAGAACAAAGCACCATTACAACAGGCCGCAGCCTGCATTTTGATCGGCGCTGGGCACTGCACCGTAGCAGCGATGGAAAAACGGTCAACGGGAAAAAGTATCCTGCGGTACACCGATTGCGGGCGCGGTACGATTTGGCCAATAAATGGGTGGGCTTAACCGCGCCACAGCAGCGCGAAGAAGGATTTGTTTTAGAAGGAGATTATAAGGCGTTGAATGCTTATTTATCGGATTACTTTGGCGAACAAGTCTCTGTATCGGAAAACGTACAACAGGGCTTTCCCGACCATACAATAGGCAATGTAGGCGCTTCCTTGATCTCTACGGCCACCTTAAAACGTGTGGGTACTTGGTTTGATTTGTCGGTAGAAGAAGTCAATCGGCGCATGCGGATGAATTTGATCGTAGAGGCGAACGAGGCTTTTGACGAAGATGCCCTGCTGGCAGAAGACCCAGAAAATCTTAAGGATTATTATCTAGGTGAGGTGTTGCTCCATCCTTACAAGCCTTGTGTCCGCTGTCCAGTACCCACAAGAGACGCACAAACAGGAGCTATAACCCGCGGCTTTCAAAAAGCTTACGTACAACAGCGCCTTGCTTTGCAACCGCAATTGTTAGAACACCCCTTGTACGACCACGCTTACAACTGTGGCTTAGTCTTGCAACTTTCGACAGCAGCCATTGGAAAAAAACTACAGGTAGGCGATCAATTGCGCCAAGTAACTTAAGCGGCCTTCTTGTTCGGTTGTTGCACTGCAAGTTGAATGATTTTCCAATAATTGGGTTCTAGCAAGCCTTTTTCGAAGTAGCCGCGTTGTTTGAGTAGGCGGTGCATTTTAGGCAAATTATAAGCGGGGACGCCCATCAACAAATGGTGCTCTACGTGGTAATTGACGTTGTAAGGTGCAAAAAGTAAGCGCTCAAAAAAATTGGCGTAGGTGGTACGCGTATTGGCATACGGGTCGCGGCTGTCTGTGACCATCGAATGCTCGGCCATGGAGCGCACTCGTATGCAGAATTGAAAGGTGGTCAGATAAGCGCCCACCCACAACAAGTAGCACCAACCCGAAGCAAAAAAATACAGCAGCGCCCACAATACTAAATTAGCCGCAATCGGGCCGCCCAATTGTCGATAAAAGACCCGTGCAAAGGCACTCCAAGTTCTATCTTTTTGAGAAACGCGTTGGATGTTGTTGCCCAAGTTGTACTCCAAATAACCCAACTGCATTAGCAACAGCCCAATACTGGCCTTGACGCCCGTTTGTCCCGATAAATCTCGAAAAAATTTCCGCGCCATGCTTTTGCCCGACGTAGGGTAGCCTCTTGTTAGCAACAAATCTGGGTCTTCGTCCAACCCCGTATGCAAATGGTGGGTGAGGTGGTAGGGGCGGTAGCGCAACATGTCTTGCATAATGGGATAAGCACCCAGCCAATTGCCTACCCAGTCGTTGAGTCGCTTGTTTTTAAACACTGCATAGTGCGATGCATCGTGCAACAAAATCGCGCAAGCCAGTTGTTTGCCGCCCAAAACAAACAGCGAAAGCATTACCGTGAAGGGGTTGAAATAAAAATAGGGAAGCAGCAGCGCAAAAGCAATCCAGCCCCAATGCCCTGCAATGGCCAGCACGGCTTTCCAATCTTGCTTTTGTAACAAGGTTTGGCGTTCTTGGGCGGTGAGGTAGCCGTCTACGGATAACTGCTGCATGGTGAGGTTGCTTTTTGTGAAAAAAATGCTGCTTGTGCGTTCCAACAACAAGGCGTCTTCTAAAATAACGAATAATTAGAAGGCGCGCAAATTTGGTTCAGTTTAAACGACTTGTAAAAGCCTTCTGTAGTGCTATTTTTAATCGGTTGAGCGCTTTTCCTGCTGTTTTTGTAAGCGGCGTTGCTTGGCTTTTTGCTAGCTAAGATAGGAAGCGTTGCATAAGAATTCAGTCAATCATGGTTAAGAGCTACCGGTAATGGGAAACAACAAAGTAGGACAAGCGTCCTCCAAATAACTGCTTCGTAATTTAGGTGTTCATTAGTAAAATAGTGATAGAAGTTACGCTAACGCAAAGGAAAATACCGTGTAATTCAACTAATTCTTACAAATAGTCGACGTCTACGGCATAGGGATAGGTGATCAATACTTGTATAGCATTATCAATAGACATATTCTTAAAGAAAACACGGTATAATATTTCTACAATGGGCGTGGTCACGCCCAAATGAGAGACGAGGGCGCGGATGGTTTCCAGTGTTTTGACACCTTCTATAACGTCGGAACTACTGGCCATGATTTCTTCTAGCGTATCGCCTTGTCCCAGGCGGTAACCCGCTTTGTAGTTGCGGCTGTTGGGGCTAGAAGCGGTGGCGACCAAATCGCCAATACCAGCCACGCCCAAAAAGGGTTTGATGTCTGCACCAACCGCTTTGCCGATGTGGATCATTTCGGATAAACCACGGGTAACGAGCAGCGCCCAGAGGTTTTTGCCGAGTCCTTTGCCCCCCAAGATACCAGCCGCTAGCGCAATGATGTTTTTAAGAGCGCCCGCCAATTCTGCCCCGATGATGTCGTGGTCGCCGTAGACCTGAAAGCGGTTACTTTTTAGCACTGCTTGCCCTGCTTTGATCACTTCTGTGAACGGGCTAGCGATGAGGGTAGCAGCGGGCTGGCCTTCCATAATTTCTTTGGAAAGATTGGGCCCCGAGAGGCAACCGATGCGGCAGACAATGCTTTCTTCCTCTATAACTTGGCTCATCGTTTTGATGTGTTCTGGCCGCAGAATTTTCCCTTCCTCTAGGGTTTTGAGATCCAGCCCTTTGGTGCCGTGGATGAGAAAATGGCGGGGATTGAGAAAGGGACTCAACTGCCGCATCATGCTGCGAAAGGCTTGGGAAGGTACAATAGGAAAAATAAGTTGGCACTGCTCGGCTACTTGTCGAATGTCTGAAATAGCGTTGATGCGCGGCGATAAATTGCTGTAAACGCCTTCGCGTTTTTCGATGGCTTGGCGCACCTCTTCTCGGCGGGCATAGAGCAACACATCCACATTCTCCGCGAGGAGATTGGCAATGGCACGGCCAAAACTTCCTGAACCAATGATGCCAACAGGGGCTTGTTGCTTGTTCTTTTCCATGTAGTGCATTATCCAATAAAAAATCCATTCTGCCAACAACGACTTAAACAGCCCATGTCTAGGATAGTTTCAAAGATACTTATTCTATAGGAAAACGAAAACTATTGCTGCGAAAGAAGGCGGTTGTTTATTCTAGAACCACAAACTCTACCCGTCTATTTTTGGCCCTTCCCTCAGGCGTCTCGTTAGGCACCAAAGGTTTTTCTGCTCCAAAACCTTTGGCGCTTAGGCGCTCGGCGGCAATGCCACTTTTTACCAAAAACTTGACTACCATCTGCGCCCGCTCGGTAGACAATTGAAGGTTGGCGTCGGCAGCGCCTACGTTATCGGTATGTCCATGAATGGCAATACGCAGGGTTGAGCGCGCTTTTAAAAATTGCACCAGCGTTGCCAGTTCTTTCCTAGAGCTGCCCAGCAAGACCGCAGAATTGGAAGCAAACTCTACGTTTTCTAGTTGGATCGGCTGCTTACCTTCTAATTGGTAAGGGGAAACGACTTCTATGGTATCCCCTTCTTGCCACACTCTAACATCGTCTAGCAAATAATAAGCATAGCTGCTGCCTAGTCTAGGCATATCGTGGTGTTGCGATGTAGCCGTATCCGTACCAGCATTGTCGTAAAAATTACCAATGGTTAAGAATTTATAAGGCGTTTTAGGGATAAAGCTCCCCGTTATTTTTTCCCAATGTTGGCTGTCTTGATTCACAATAGCCGTGTGGTTGTATTGAGGCGTAAGGAGGAGGTTGGTGCTAATATTCTGTAGTGGCGCGGTTTTGGAAAAGTAAAAGCCAATATTGTTGCAAACTAGTTTGGCTTTGCCACCTTTGCGCACCCAAACTTCTACATAAGTTTTTACATTGGGTCGTAGGTAGCTTTTTAGGGGAACCGTTACATATTCTCGATAAGTGTCGGTATAATGGTTGGTCATAAAACTCATAATACCCGCCATGTTTTTACCTGTTCGAGCTTTAGAACAATAATCTGATGATTGTATACATTGCTGATGTTTTTCCTCCGAATAAATTTTTAAATCAGGGGTGTTTTTATTGGCGGATTTCCAAAAGGCCAAGTCGTTGGAAAAAGACATGTGTCCAGATACCCCTTTGTAATAGTTGGCGTCGTAGTATTCAAAAGAAGGATTGTAAACTAAATTTTTGGGTTGTGCTTTTTGTTGTGCGTAGAGCGCTACAGGCAGCAGTAGCCCTAATAAAAGCTTGTTAGACATAGTAATTGGTGGTTTTGATTGTACAGTTGCTTTTATAAGGAAGAAAGGACAAAAGGTTACGCGTACACCAAGCCGTTTGTAGCCAACTGTTAAAAAAATTAACAACCAAACGCCCTATTTTTTACACCAACCAACCACCACTATGCGTTCTAAGCACATCTAAACCAATAAACCGACCTATACGGGCGGCTTTTACAAACCGTTTTCCAAAACAACACAACTTATGACACGATCCATCCACCTGCTGTTTGTCTTATTCAGCTGTCTCGCCTTTTCTTGTGTAGATTCGAACGCACACCCTACCAATACGATCAACCCAATAACAACAGTAGCACCAAACCCTGTTCGCCCCAAAGAACAATCTCCCAATGCCCAGCCTAAAATTCAAGTGGCCTTGATTTTAGATACCAGCGGAAGTATGGACGGGCTAATTGACCAAGCAAAATCGCAATTGTGGAAAATGGTCAATGAATTGGCCACGTCCAAGCGCGATGGGCAAATCCCTGCCATCGAACTGGCGCTGTACGAATACGGCAAAGATGCCTTGCCTGCCAACAACGGATATTTGCAAGCCTTAGTGCCACTGACCAACGATTTGGATTTGGTATCCGAAAAGCTATTTGCCCTAGCTACCAACGGAGGCGAAGAATACTGCGGCTGGGCCATCCAAGATGCCACTCAAAAGCTAACTTGGAGCGACCGAGAAGAAGATTTAAAAATTATTATTATTGCAGGTAACGAAGGCTTTAACCAAGGAAGCGTAGATTACAAAGTAAGTTGCAAAGAAGCAATTACCAACGGTATTGTGGTCAATACTATTTTCTGCGGCGACTGTGAAGAGGGGATACGCCTGCTGTGGCGCGACGGAGCCGATCGTGCAGAAGGGCAATACCTGTGCATTAATCAAAACGATAAGGTCGCGCACATCAATACGCCTTTCGACAGCGAGTTGGGGCAACTCAACAACCAACTGAACAACACCTATGTCGCCTTCGGACAACAAGGCGCCGTACGCCAACAACGCCAAATCGCACAAGACGTCAACGCCGCCCAATACGGTGCTGGAAATGTCGCCAACCGCGCCGCTTCTAAATCCAAGAAATCTGCTTACAACAACAGCAGCTGGGATGCCGTAGATGCTATGGAAGCCGATGAAGAAATTGTAGAAGAAATGGAGGAAGAATACTTGCCCGAAGAGATGAAAACGATGGATGTAGAAGAACGCAAAGCATACATCAAGGAAAAAGCGGAAGAACGTGCTCGTATCCAACAAGAGATTCAAACTATTGCTAAAAAAAGAGAGACGTACATTGCCAACAAACGCAAAGAGGAGGCAGGTAAGACCAAAAATACCCTAGATCAAGTTATGCTCAAAGCCATCCGCGAGCAAGCCGTTAAAAAAGGGTACGAGTTTGAATAAGACTACCAATTTTTATTAAAACCAGTTCCAAATTAAGGCAGCAGAGCAATAAAGTGGCTTTTAAAATGTGTAATGACAATTAATGTTGTTACATTTAAAAATACTATTGCTTCACTTAAAAACAAATGTCTTATGGAAAATAAAAACAAACCTGTAGTAGCAGGAACTGCCCCGATTGTTGTTGAATTAGAGCCAGGCACTTACGCTTGGTGTTCTTGTGGCCAATCCAGCAACCAACCTTGGTGCGATGGGCGCCACAGCGCCGATGGAAAATTTGCGCCTGTGGTATTTAAGGTAGAAGCGGCAAAAACAGTTGCTTTGTGTACTTGTAAGCACAGCGCTACGCCA
>CAYUZF010000108.1:5791-8751 GCA_964449615.1 uncultured Aureispira sp. | reverse complement strand
CTGCGACGGCAGCCACCGTCAATTGTAAACACATGGGGTTTTGGTAAGGGCGTCTTGCACGCTCTTATCAAGCCCATTTATTAGGCTAGAAACCGCGCTTTATCTTCGGCGCTTGGCAGGCCGCAGGCCTCTTTTTGGCCAAACCAGCGGTAGCGGTTGCGCGCCACCCAGCGGTAGACCGCATCGCGAATAAAACGCGGCACTACAATAAACCCATAGCACAAGGGCCACGCGCCCGACAAATGCCGCGTAATGCGCAGCGGAGCCGTAGAGTAAGTGTAGGCGTTGCCCTGCTCGATCAAAACGACACGCTCTAGGTATGCGGCCTCCAGTCCGTGTTTGGCCAGCAATTTTTTGGCGGTTTCCGATTGTAGGGGTGCAAATTTAAAATACTGCTTAGGGTCGCGCTTGATAATAAACTGCACGCTGCGGTCGCAAAGGTTGCAAACACCGTCAAATAACACAATGCCGTGTTGGGCCGAATCGTCGTTCATACTGTAGTAGTTTTAAGCGCGCTTTGATGTTAAAGGTCTTCGCCCAAATATTCGGGCAGTTGTTTGCTGGTTTTGGCGCCCAAATCTTTCAACTGGGCTGCGCGAGTGACCAAATTCCCCCGTCCGTATTGCAGCTTTTTCATCGCTTCGTTGTACTCCACTTCTACCGTGCGAATCTTGTCGCCGAGTTTTTGCAAATCCTCTACAAAACCGACAAACTTATCGTACATTTTGCCTGCCTTGTCGGCAATTTCCAGCGCATTCCGATTCTGGTTTTCTTGCTGCCATACATTGGCAATGGTGCGGGTAGTGGCCAAAAGTGTCATGGGACTCACAATAATAACATTTTGCTCAAATGCCTGATAAAATAACTGGTGGTCGTTCTGCATGGCCAGTGCGTAGGCCGCCTCTAGGGGAACAAACATTAGAACAAAATCCAAGCTGTTGAGTTGTTGCAGACGTTGGTATTTTTTGCTGCTGAGGGTTTTGACGTGGTTTTTGACGGAAGTCAGATGCTCTTTCAGGGCACGCTCGGCTTGTGCATCATTGGTGGCGCTGCTGAAACGCTCGTAGGCCGTCAGGCTCATTTTAGAATCGACGATGAGGTGTTTTTTATTGGGCAAGTTGAGAATGAGATCGGGTAGTTGGCGGCGTCCCTCCTCGGTTTGGAACAACTGCTGGGTCGAATACTCTACTTCTTTGCGCAAGCCCGACTTTTCTAGGAGGCGTTCCAGAATCAATTCTCCCCAATTGCCCTGGGTTTTGGCTTCGCCTTTGAGGGCGCGGGTGAGGTTGCGCGTCTCGGCATTCATTTCTTGGTTGAGGGTAGTCAACTGCCGAATTTGCTCCTGTAGCGTTGCGCGTTGTTTGCTTTCGTTGCCGTAAAAATTAGCCACTTGTTGTTCAAAATGTTTAATTTTTTCTTGCAAAGGACTTAGCAGCGCCGTTAAGTTTTGCTGGTTTTGGGCGGTAAATTTTTCGCTCTTTTCTTCTAATAGGGCGTTGGCCGTGTGGGCAAATTCTAAGCGAAATTGTTCTTGTATTTTTTGCAGTTGTCCTTGTTGTTCGAGGAGTTTTTCCTCTTGGAAGCGCACCGTTTGCTCTTGGGCAGCCAGTACTTTATTGAGATCAATGCACTCAATTTCTTTGTCTTCCAACTGTTGTTCTAGGCGTTCTATGCGAGCCGTAGCCGTATCGTACACCGCTTTGAGTACTTGTGGCTCGGTAGAACCAGTATGTTTTTTTTTGTTTTGTAAAATCGCAATCAAATAACCCAGCGCCAGTCCAAGCCCTACGCCAACACCTAAATACAGCAATTCCATAGAAGTAAATTGTTGAAATGAACAAAAAAGAAGTTGTGTGTCAATGTGTGCCAGCTGTGGTTACAAAAGTACAGAAATTAGTATAACTGAACAAATGGGACTCTTTTTAACAAAGCAAGGCTGGCAAGGTTCTAAATTGTCAAAAGTAGGCGGCTCTATTTGAGTTGTTGTTAATTTATTTATAAATTTGAATACCTAATTATGTCCGCTGCTCAATTTTATAGCAATTGGCACCTACTGGTAAATTTTTTGAATGAATGTTTTATACTAAAAATATTTTTAGTTCGCTTTTTAAAACCTAAAATCACCTTGTCACCTACCTCTTCCTTTCCATTTTCCTCTATTGGTTGGTTGTTGTTTTTGTGCTTTGCGATGGGTAGTTTACCCGCGGCTGCGCAAACCGATCCCAGTATATTGGCCGTAGATGTTCTTTACGGAAAAGGGGATTATGCTGTTGCAAAAAAAGGCTATCAACAAATTGCTAAGAAAAATAAAAACAAGCGCTTAGACCGCTTTGCGCAAGGGCAAACAGGGGCGATATTGGCTGCGCTGCAACAGGGAGAAAAAGACCGAGTTTTTGCTGATTTACAGGCAGTAGAATTGGCTGTAGAAGATCAAGAAATTAGTCCCATTACCCAAGCACGGTTGAAATTGGTGTTGGGCAAATATCATCTTTTGTATAAGGAGTATGATTTGGCCATGCCGCTACTAGCCCAAACCCAACAGTTGAGTGAGCAGCTAGGGGACAGGTTGGCCGCGCCGATGCACTTAGAATTGTACTATGCTTTGGGCGATTTGTACAAGAGCCGAGGGCAGAAAGAACAAGCGTTGGAGGCCTACAACAAAGCGATTGCGGTGGCGGATGGGCAGCCCCACGAAGCGCGCAATTACGAGCAGTTGGCAGACATCAAAATTCTAGCGGGGGAGTTGTACGACGAAGTATTAAAACCAGAGGAAGCCATCAAGCGCTACGAAGGCGTATTGGCTCAAAAAGATACCTTACTCGCCCAAGAACCCGAACGCGCAGGCGAGCTGCACTACCGCTTGGGCGGGGTTTATTTTAAACGCAAGGACTACGACGCTGCCGAGCTGTCCCTCAATGAAGCGCTTAAATTTGACCTGACAGAAGCCGAAAAGTCAGACA
>CAYUZF010000108.1:0-5781 GCA_964449615.1 uncultured Aureispira sp. | reverse complement strand
TCGACCATTTATTTTGAGCGTGGCAAGTACAAACTAGCACTCATTCTCAACAGCAGTGCGCTCAATACTTGGAGTCCCAAACAACAGCAATTGCCCCAAGAGAACTTCAAAGGCTTTTTGCAATACGGCAAGTTGAGCAGCGTGCAGAACAGTGCTACAAGTACGGTTAATAATTACAAATCATTTACCCAACAGGCCGATGATTGGACGTTGGATGCTGCGTTGGCGGCGATTAAAGAAAGCAAACTTATTTATTTGCCACAACCCAATTTATCAGACAATTACAACATTTCTCTGCTCAGTTATCACGAAGCAGGGGAGCAAGTCCCCCAATTGCCGACCGATGCGCAGACGGTAGCGGATATAGATGTACAAATGGCCAAAGGCGCGCTGTTTTTTAAAACCAAAAACTACAGCCGTGCCAAAGGACATTTTGAGCGTGCGTTGAAGTTGATGGAAACCATTTATGAGGAAAAACACCCGATGGTGGTGGAGGCAACGCGTTCGTTGAGCGAAGTCTATTTGGAAGAGAAAATTTATAAGCAGGCCATGCAGTACATCGACCGTGCGTTGGCGGCCTGTTTGGCAGAAGGGGATGTGCCACAAGGCAACGATGTGCCACCCATTGATGCGGCCAAGTTTCCTCTGGAGTTGTTGTATGCCGTAGGGACTAAAGGAAAAGTACTCAAAGGGTTGTACCAAGAATCGGGCGACAAGAAACATTTGGTACAGGCACTGGCTATGTTCGATGCGACCATCCAACTGCTCAACAAGTTGCGTCGCACCTACCGCCGCGAAGGTTCCAAATACCAATTGGCGCGTTTGGCCAAGACGTTTAGCAAAGAGGCTTCTTTGGTTTGTTACCAACTGTACCAATTGGAGCAAGATGCCGCTTATTTTAATCGAGCGTTTGATTATATCGAGCTGGCCAAAGGATCGCTGCTGTTGGAAGCCATTCGAGAACTTAAAGCTAAAAAAGTAGCCAATATTCCCGATACGGTTATTCAAAAAGAACAAGTCTTAAAAATTCAGATTGCCTACCTGAAAGGAGAAATTTATACCGAGATTAGAAAAGGGTTTAAAAAGGATTTGAAGCATTTGGTGGAACTGGAAACCCAGCTCAAAGAAGTGCAGGAGCGCCACGAAGCGCTTATTCTTGAATTAGAAAAAAAATACCCCAAATACTACGCCCTCAAATACGATTACAGCACAGTGAAAGTAAACGACTTGCAAGCGCTGTTGCAACCGCAAGAAGTGTTGTTGAATTATGCGTTGCTGGATTCGGCCATCCTAGTAATGGGCATCGGACAAACAGAACAGCATTGTACATTGATTCCACACAACCGCAGAACGACCAAAAAACGCATCCAACGGTTTATTGGTTTTCTCGAAGCGCGCAACCGCGAGGGCATTGCCCAAGAAGGACAGGCGCTCTACCAGTTGGTGCTACAGCCCTTAGAAGCGTTTGTAAAAGACAAAGATTTGATTCTTATTCCCGATGGTTCTTTTAATAATGTGCCGTTTGAAACACTAGTGACTAGTACGGAACCTACGCTGGAGTATCTCTTGTCTCGACATGCCATTTGCTACAACTACTCAGCAACGGTTTATGCCCTCAACAAGCAGCAAGCGACGGCTACAAAATCTAAAGAAATTGTAGGTTTTGCTCCTGATTTTACAAAAATTGATTCGGTTTTAAAAAACAACAATTTGGGAAGCAGCGAGTTGGCAGAATTGGACTTGGAACCCCTCGCCTATGCACAAGTAGAAGTATCGGTGTTGCAGCAACTTTTTGAGCAGCGCAACCAGTCGTTTGTAGGGTTGGCGGCCAGCGAAACCCAAGTTAAGGAGAGCAGCGGGCGCTACGGTGTTTTGCATTTTGCTACCCACGGGATTGTCAACCACAGCGATCCGCTTTATTCCAGTTTGGTCTTTGCTATGGACGAGCAAAACGACGGCCTCTTGTACACCCACGAACTCTTTGGGTTGGAACTGGATGCCGCGTTGGTGACGTTGAGTGCTTGTAACTCTGGTGTTGGCCGCTTGTACGAAGGGGAGGGTATGATGAGCTTGGCGCGGGGTTTTGCCTACAGTGGTGCGCCCAATTTGATTACGACCTTGTGGCCCGTGTCCGACCAAGCCACGCAGCTTATTATGGAGAATTTTTATAAGAATTTGCGAAAAGGTCAAGCGAAACACCGTGCCTTGCAGCAAGCCAAACTAGATTTTATAGAAGAATACCGCGTAGAAAAAGAGCAGGCCTACCTTTGGGGCGGCTTGATTGTAGTCGGCAATACCGATCCTGTAGAATTGTTGGCGGAGGGAGGAATGTGGGCTTGGTGGTGGCTTGTTGGTGTGCTGTTTACTATTGTGTTGTGTTACGTTATACTGAGAATTGTATTGGCTCACCGTGCTAAAAATACTTAACCATGCGCTTTGTAATACTTCTAGTAATGTTGGCGAGCAGTTTAAGGGGACAAGAGAACAGTGTCTCGGTACCCGCTACGATTTACATCCAAAATACTTATACCTTGCAAGCAGAAAAAGGCGTGGAAGTGCGTTTCGAGTTGCGCCAACCCAACGGCCAGTTTTTTCGTGCCGACACTCGCTACACCAACGAGCAGGGAATGGTCAATATTTCTTTAGAACCCAACTTGACGTACGCGCCCACCAGCCGCAAAGCCGAGTATTTTACCCAAGTGACGTTGTTAGAAACCAAAGAATTGTCGCGCACCGATCGCAACCGTTTCAATATTTCGCTGCGGCCTAAGGCCTGCTACCGCCTGCAAGGACAAGTGCAAGGCACACGCAACCAATGGCAAGGTGCTTATTTTACCTTGACTAATTTGGCTACCCAAGAGCGCCAGCGCGTCGACATCGACGAGCAAGGGCGTTATTATGCCTGTGGCAAATGTGGGGAGACGTACCAGATTGCGCCCATTGTACAGGGACAACCCCAAGTATTAGATACCTTGTATCTATCGCCCGCTGCCTGCGAACGTCGCCAAAACCCACTTTTAAAATTCAACTTGCGCCTAAAACCCCAGCCCCTTGTAGTAAAAAGAATACCCGAAGAAGCCCCCTTACCCCGCACACAAGAAGATTCTTTGGTGGTAGAAAACCTAAGCTTTGAAGGGAAGACCAAAAAGCTAGGCGCACAAGGCCAGCAAGCTTTAGAAGAATTGGCCACGGCGCTCCAAGCGGAACCAAATTTATTTGTGGAGTTGCTGGTACACACCGATTCCCGCAAAAGCGAGCGCTACAATTGGCTGCTGGCACAAAAAAGAGGCGCTTTATTAGAAAAATACCTACAAGAGCAAGGCATCGATCCAGAACGCTATGTCATTGTTCCAGTCGGCGAGGCGCGCATTCTCAATCAATGCACAAACAACAAACGCTGCTCCGCTGCCGAACACGCTGTCAATAATCGGGTGGAAATGGTGCGCCACCCAGAAGGCAAACCAGTAGAAAAATAAAATAATAGCTTTCTTTGCAAAAAAAAGCAATAATATTTTTCCAATAAGAAGGGCAGGTTTGTTTTTTAATAAAGATCTATTGTTTAGTGTTTTATCACAAAAATAATATACTATTTTCTCAGAAAATAGAGCCACTTGGCAGGATCATGCCCAAAAGATGGCAAGAAAAATCGGCGATAGTTCCCAACTAATTCTTTAGCTTTGTTGCAGCCAATAGGCAAATACAACTGTTTGTATCCCCAATAAAACAGTACTCCTTCCCTACATACGCTTACATCAACTACCCCCTACAGCCTCTCTAAAGTTTACACAGTTTTTAAGTGCTGTGCGTAAGATACAACATCAAATACAAAATTAGACTATGGAACGATTGTTACAATTGACGTGTAGTTGTCTGTTGGGACTTTGCCTAATGGCAGGGAAGCTACAGGCACAAGCCCCAACTTTGGTCAGTGCGGCTCCCGCAGAGGGTTTTATTGGAGAGCAAATTTGTTTTCCAATTACCTACACCAATACAGGTGCCCCTGGTTACGGCCCTTATACCCGTTTGGTTATTCCACCTGATTTTCAATTTGACGACGCAACTTTTGGCGGTGCTGTACAGACGGTACAAAATCTAGGTACGATCACAGCGCCGCCGCCCAACAACTTTGTTATTGATCCCATTGCCACTTCCAACAACAATTCTACGACCAACGATACCATCTTTGCCCCGTTGGGCAGCACGGTGGTTCTGTTGGAATATCCTGTAGGGTCGATGGTGCAAGGCGGTGTGGCTTTGATCAGTGAGGTTTGTTTGACGGTAGCTACCAACGCGGCTATTGGAATTCCTGTAGATTTTTGTGTGCAGGGCATGTATGAATTTGGCGATACGCCTACGGGAAACAACGGTCCGATTGCGGGGGCAGCTGTCTGTACGCCCATCACACCTATTTTGTTTCGCTTCGACAAAAAAGTCAATGGATCGGATGGAGTTTACGACGAGGTGCCAGGGGGTGGCGGTGCAATTTGCCACGTACATCCTTACCAACTTAATGTAGATATTGCCGCAGCAGGCACCTTGACCGGGCCCGTTGTTATTACGGATCAACTGCCAGGAGAATTGCGTTACTTGGGCAACATTAGTTTGCCGCCAGGCTGTAGTGCAGTAGAGCCTACTGTAGGTGGTTTGGGCGGAACACTGACCGTAACGTGCAACGGTTCCTTTACAGGTTCTACGGGCAATATTGATCTGCAAGTGACTTTTGACGCTGCGGTTTCCGATACGTTGGACGAAACGATTTGCGATGATGCGGTTATTTCTAACGCCGCACAAATAACGGTGCCTGGCAGTCCAGACCAATTTGATTCGGTCACCACACACGTAGAGCATTTGCTTTTAGGACATGGGAACAGCGCAGGGGGGGCTGTAACCATCGGGCAAACCGTACTGTACACGATTGGTTTTGAAATTACTGAGTACACCGCAGGCGTAGACGCGGCAGTAATTACTTTCGTCGTACCCGATGGGATGGTGTACAATCCTGCTAGCCTAACTTGGGCGGGTGCGCCAGTTAATGCGGCCAATGTCACTACAGCCGCAGGGCCTGGAACAGGCTCGACCGTGACGGTCGATGTGCGTACGCAGAACGGCGCTACTATTTTGCCTTGTGGCTCGCCCAATTTGCAGTATACTGCAACCGTAAATCCTACTTACAACAACGGCGATCCCGTGTTGAGCCGCGACCGTTTGGTACATAGTTCAGACATCGTATACGATTTGGTAGAGGGTGCTACGGGTTGCCGCAACAGTGCGGGAACCCCGATTGAGGTGATTGATATTTCTTTTGATAAAACTGTTAACAACAGTCCGCCAACAGGACCGGGTAGGAATGGCCAATGGTGGCCAGGGGATGTGGTGCAGTACCGTTTAGAATTGCGCGTTCCATCGCTGGATTTGGACGACGTCATCATTAGCGACTTTTTTCCATTGCCCATCCACGATGTCACTGATTTAGCACCTGCGTTTGGTACGGATGTGCGGTTTGATCCCAGCACGTGTTGGACGACGCCGCCCGTTTCCTATACCATAAACCCTGCTACCAATGGGTTAATTTTGGATTTTGGAGACCTTTCGGATGCGGTTACGGGTGGTTGTGTAGACATTGTGTTGTTGATTGATATTCCGATTACTAATATACCGTTTGCCGATGGATTGTTCCATTCCAATTTTATGCAGGTTAACAGTGATAATAGTGGGGGAGACGACATTACAAATAGTGAGTTGACCTTACTTCAAGTGGGGGCACCCGATTTGGCTATCACA
>CAYUZF010000107.1:4636-16686 GCA_964449615.1 uncultured Aureispira sp. | reverse complement strand
AGTCGCGTAGGTAGGCGCGTGCGCGAACATCTCTTTTAATACTCTAGCTGCACAGAGCTACCAACTTCGAACCTACACCAAATAACAAATCCTTTAAGGAAGAGCCTCAAAGGATTTGTCCATACAAGTAGAGAGAGGAATTAAAAAGCAGGTTTGATGCGTTTTAGACGTAAAACTTTGGTATATGTTTCACCTTTTCCACGAACCTCCAAACGGTAAACCCCCCGTGCCTGTTTGTTGAGAGGGATTTCAAAGCTGTGTTTTTGTGAACCCTCTTCCTTTTTGAATTCTTGTAAGCTAATTGATTTATCTTTTAGAAGATTGACCCCATCTGCCACTGCAAACAGTTCGATTTCAATATCTTGTTTTTTAGGAACAGTATAGGAAACCGTTACCCGACGGCGGTTCTATTTGCATATCCTCTAGCGGAAAGCGGTGGTTGGTCTGCTTCATGACATATTTCAAATCCTTAAAAATCCAGTTGTCAGGATCAAATCGAACCGTTTTGACGTTGCCCTCTACAGGAATTTCAAAACGTTGTTCTGCTTGGTTAAAAACGGCTGCATTTTGATCGTCGTTGATAACCTCCTTTATGATACTACCATCTTCTAGCTCAATTTCAATCTTATAAGGCATGGTAAAAATTTCGGGAGTGGTCTCTCGTTTTTCTTGATTGACATACAGAACCACGGTGCCGCCTTCTACCTTATAATTTACTCTATAAGTAGGGTAACCTTCGCCGCGAATCCACTGGTCAAAAAAGTAGCTGTAATTGCGTTCTATATTCTCACTGGCGTAATACTCGGCAACTTCTCTCAAGTTTTCCGTACTCAAATATGTTCTAGACCAAGGCCCCTTCATACCTTTGCCCGAAGTAATTGCTTTTAATGTTTCAAAAAAGTAGGTATCAGTCATAATACCACGAAGCATGTGCATGGCGTAAAACCCCTTCTTACTCAGGCGTTCTTCCTCGTAATCACCTTGATCATCCAGATACAATTTACCTCCTTCAAAATACTCTTTCTCATCCAAAATAATCTGGTAAACATTCAGACCCCGTTTATACTCTTGCCACATGGCTTCTGAATAGGTGGCTAAGGCTTCTGTAATCCAAGCGTCTTGCCAATCTCTAGGAGAAATATGGTTGCCGAACCACATGCTAGCCATCTGGTGCACCACTTTGTACATGTGTACCCCTCTCATATCCTCCAATAGAACATTAGTTTGTGTAGGCATGCCGTCAGCTCCTAGATTGATGCCCACTTGCGTCACATTAAACACCTCATCTCTATAGGGATATGGACCAAACGTGTTGGTCAAACAAGCCATAATTTCTGGCACTCGGCGTATCATCGCCGAAGACTCCTTGTATTTTTCAGGAAATATGTAAAAATTGATAGGCACCTTATACCCTTTACCTCTATACTTAGAATCAATTTTAGTAAAGTTTGAAATAGCAATTAGAATGTGATGCGGAGCAATGCGGTGGCGATGTCTCCAACGGTACTGTTTTTTACCATCCTCCGTTCGTGCTACCTTTTCCAGTACACCATTCGAAACTGCAATGACAGGCATGGCCTTCTCTACTTCTTCTCCTGTTTTAGGATGGCTGTAGATTTCAGTTACTTTTTTGCTTTCTATGGTAATGTCCATGTAGAGAGAATCTACTTTGTCACCCAAACCTTTATCACAAGGAAACCACAAATAACCGCCATCTGGGTAACAAACGGTAGCAATGACAGGATTGTTGTTTTTGCCGTGTGTGCTGTAGATTAGACCCTTCTGCAAGCCCGATTCATCTTTAACCACAGGAGGAACACCTTCGTAATGAATCGTCACGTTAGAGCGTTGTTCTTTAGTCAGCGGTTCCCCTTCTAGCGTAATGTACAACAAATTGTCTTTCTGCTCAAAAGAACTAGCTCCTTCTACTTTACTAACTTTCAAATCCTCTACCAAGTCCAATATTAGTTGGCTCACTTGATCCGCTGTTGCTACAAACTCGCAATAAGCCTTGCCTTTTATATACGATTTGTCCAAAGAAACTTCTACATCTAAATGATAAAATTTCATATTTGTTGGACTTTCTTTATCCTTGCCCCAAGCGCCCAACGTCAAAAAGAGGCAGCTGAACACTAGTAAGAATTCTTTCATGCTGTCTATATTTTATATAATGTATAAAGTATGCAGAAGTCCACCGAATTTTTAAAATTAGTGGAGGCTGCAAGATAGTATTTTGTGGGAGGCTCTCACAACGACGCCCCAATAAAACTAGATTCTCTTCTGGCAACATTCTAATTTAATGCCAAAAAGTTATTGCAGTATGCCCTGTTGCTGTAACAGCGCTTTTGTTTCAGGATGCTTGTTGAGCAGTTGCTGAACAGCGCCCTGCGCTTCTTCCTTGCGGTTGAGCTGTACCAAAAGACCTATTTTATTAAGCAGTGCAGAACGGTAATCAGGATCTAGCTGTAAAGCGCGATCATAATGCTGCAAAGCCGCTGTAATTTGGCCTTTTTGTGCCAACACTAAACCCAGATTTGCCAGAGCAACCTTACGCTGCGGCTGTTCGCGTAGGATAAAACGAAACGTTTTTTCTGCGGCCTTCAATTGACCCAACTGCGCTTGAACACTGCCGTATTTTTCTTGAAATTCTAAATTATAAGGCTGTAAATCCGTTGCGCGTTTGAAGTAGGGCAATGCCACCTGTAAGTTTTTCCCTCGATTGGCCGCTTCGCCCACCCGATAAGCAGACCAAGCATCCCGAATGCTACCAGCAGGTGGGGCAATAGAGCGTAACAGTTGATACTCTTTTTTATTAAAATAATAATGTGCCAACGTACTGAATTTCTCTTGGCTACTGGCTTTAGAACGCTGTAAATAATAATTTGCTGAATCTAAAATAGCAGGCTCTCCCATAAATTTATCCCAAAGCGCCAAGTAGCCCCGCGCCATTTCCAGAGGCGAAGGATTTTTAACAACTAGACTTTGTAAACCTAAAAAACCCGCAATTTCCTCCACGCGTTCCTCGCTCAAACTATCACCTGCCAGCGACTTGATATTGTTTCTACTAATGTAGTGATCGGTAATGTTGACGTGGGGAATGTCAATACTTCCCGAAGGAGGCATGTGGCATTGTACACAATCGTCGCCTACTTGCGCACGGCTGCTAACACTGGCCGAACAATCAAACAACTGGCTCGTAGTACTGCCATCTTGGTGGCAACTTTGGCAAGCCGTATTGTAGTTGTTTTCTAAGGTAGAATGCACATCGTGGTGCGGATTGTGGCAGGTGATGCAAGAAAGCTGCTGCGAAACCGTAAAGCAGTCGCTTTGTCGCAAACGATCGGCCTGAGACGCCATAATAAACCGTTTGTCCGAGTTGGTAAAACGGGGCAAATACACGTTCATAACCTCCGATAAAGCCATGCCAGGCTTGAAATCGTAAAAACTTTTGCCTTCATTCAATACCGCCACCCCTTGCAAATGACACCGCTGGCACAAATCCATCTGGCGCTCTATAGACAAATGACGTGGATTAACAATACTGTAATCGATGTGTTTGGAAGTGTCTACGCGTTTGCCCATTAATTTTTCTTGAACATGCAGCGCCCCAGCGCCGTGGCAGCGCTCGCATTCAATCCCCAATGGTACTTCGTGGTATTTATTGGCTGCGCCAAAGGCAGGCGTAGGCGTATGGTTGTGACAAGTCAAGCACTCCGACAAAATAGCCCTGCTAAAACGCTTGCTGTTGCCCCCTTCAAAACCAGGCGCTAAATCCCAGCGTTTTTCTTGGGTATAATAGGTGATCGGCGCTTGATACACATACCCATTGCGATTGATAAGGTGAGAATTGGTGTGGTGTCCTGAACCAATGATGTAATCAACGCGTTCTAAGCGGCGGTGTACCGTGTCGCTCCCTTCCAATCTAAATTCTAAAATATAAAAGATAGAATCTTGAAAGAAAGGTTGGTAATAATAATCTAAATCTGCATCGTAAACCAACGCCGATTCGTTAAATTCTGCCGCCGTTTTGAGCAAATCTGCTTTGCCAAACGACTGTCCCATACCCGTATGGATATACGTATCGTAAACATTCGCGTGGCAGCTTCGGCACATCTGCATGCCCACATAGCCGACCGAATCGTGTAAATTCAAAAATTGTTGTTCGGCAATAGGCGTTTCTTTGGGCGCACAAAACCACATCCCAAAGGTCAACGCACCGAGTAAGACTAGCAACAGAACGTTATTTTTCGTCATTATACCCTTAACTTTCTAAAATTAGAATATATTGTACAATGTTTTAAATAGGTACACAAAAACAACCGCTTTTAATACGAAGACTTTTAGTTCACTTCGTTCATGAGCGCTACGCTTTAGTTGCGAAGCTACTTAGAATTTGGGGTAGATTTCTAATAGTTCTATTTCAAAAACTAAATTGGCATCTTCGGGAATTAAACTGCTAATCTCATCGCCATAAGCCAAGCGCGACGGCAATACCAGCAACATGTGATCACCTGTACTCATAAGCGGAAGTGCTAATTGCCAGCCGTATAAGCTCTCTTCTAAAACAACCAACTCCGCATCATTGCCTGTATCTGCAACAACAGTGCCGTCTAGCAAAGAAGCCTTGTAACGTACTTCTACCGTCAAGTTTTTATCTCTTTTTACTTGATAAGGATGGTCATTGTCTACGTAAAAATAGTAAAAAAAATCGGAGGCTGGATCGCGTTCTGCGGCAATGCCTCGTTGCTCTAAATAAGCCTCAATAGCCATAATATCAGCTTCGTGTTGTTGCATTTCATCTTTTTGACAAGAAGACAAGCCAATAAGCAGTAGTAGTAAAAATAGTGTGCGCATAGTGTGGAGCGTTAAAATTGGAATCTTAATCTACAAGATACAAAAAAGGTGGCCAACAAAGGGGTGTTTATGATAATAACCACATGTTAGAAAGGAAGTTTAACAAAGTTGTGAAGAAGCAAGATGGTTGGAAAGAAGAGGTGTTGTTGGTTGACCCCTGAAGGAGCCTAATTTTATAACTGTGCATTTAATGCTATAGCTGAAAATCGCCCCAATCCCTCCAATAGCAGCACCGTAGTTGCTTACACCATCCCCAATGAAATAAACCGCGCCTCTTTGGTTGTATTTGATTTAAAAGGTCAAGAGCTGAGTCGTCAAAACTTAGAAGTAGGGACAGGCACCGCACAGATCAACACCAGCAAATGGACGGCTGGGGTGTACATTTATGCCATTGAGGTAGAGGGAAAAACACTAGCGCGCAAGAAAATGGTGGTACAATAAAATACCGTTTGCGGACAGCTCATGAAATCCGAATCCACTTTGCTGGGTTCGGATTTTTTGTGTAGAACTACAAGCTATGGTCAGCTTGCGGAATTTGTAAAAAGCAACTGCTAATTTTCATTATACAATACTTTTAAAAGTATACTTGTTGTGTCTGCCTGATATTTTTGCGTTTTATAACAGCCCCCTTTTTTTCATTTGCCACTATCTTTTGCGCCTATAATCTGTTTTTGTTTTTTATTATAAAAAAGAATGCTGGCAATGTGTTATTCATCAGTGATAAATAAATTTTCAAAAAAATCATTGTTAGCTAAACCTTTTAAGAAATAAGCAGTTACACTGTCTCTGTTATAATTCACTGCTACAAAATAGTTGCCTGATTTGCATTTATGAATTGAGGAACCGTATTCTCTATAATTTAAACTATACATAACGTCTTACCCATTTTTTGAAAGCTAGGTTGGTCTTTAACTAAATACCTACTTTAAAAAAAAATTTCTTATACCCAATAGCATTCTTATGTTTTCTCTTATACAATACCACTTAGTATTGTACAGGGAGGAGTATACCCGTGTATTATTATTTCTAATTATATCACTCTCAAATTTTAACAAACATGAAAAGTATAACTTTCAGTATTTTGTTAGGTATTTTATCCTTGATTTTTACTCAGGGCGCTCAAGCGCAGGTAAGCAACTTTACTGCTTTGGACAATGAGGTTATTTTTCCCTCTACTCAGTCGAGCTTTAATTTCTTAGGTAAGTTTGCCTCAATAGGAGAATCGGGAGGCGTATTTGGACAAACGGTTACAGGTTGTGACCTCTACGGTTTTCGCGCCCAGTTAGAGCCAGACATTGCTATCAATATGGGCATTCAAGTACAGGATAACAACGGTAGAAAACTTCTTTTACCGATTATCTCTACCAGTACAGACAGAGGTTTGGGCATTGCAGAACAAAATAATATAAATGGCCCCAATGCGCTAGGGTGTGGCAACATCATCGCCTTTTTCAAGCAAGACGGTACAGGCAACGTACTCACTGTTTTTGGTTCTGCTACCGCTATCGGAGGTACCTTTACTTCTTCTGATCGCAATTTGAAACGCAACATCCAGCCGATTGCCAATGCACTAGACATTGTTAGCCAGCTCAACGGATACACCTACGAATACCGTTCGGACGAACGTCCAGACTTGAACCTACCTAGAGGCCAACGCTACGGATTTGTTACCCAAGAAGTTCAAAAAATCATGCCCACCATCGTTCGCAAAAGTACAGCTATATCAGGCGATGAAGCAGATTTTCAAGTAATGGAATACGATGCCATCATTCCCGTATTAACGGAAGCCATCAAGCTGCAACAAACAACCATTACAACACTCGAAGAGCAAAACCAAGCACTAGAAGCCCGTTTGGCGCGCCTAGAAGCGTTGATGCTAAAAAATGAAGACGCGAATTCTTCTATGCCACAGGGCGCTGTTGGAGTACTACAAGGCAGTGCTGGTGTAGAATTGGGGCAAAACCGTCCACCGTAATTACTTACACTGTACCCGACGACATGAACCGCGCTTCTTTGGTTGTTTTTGATCTAAAAGGTCAAGAAATGAGCCGCCAAACACTAGAAGTAGGCACGGGCACCACACAAATTAATACCAGCAAATGGACAGCTGGTGTATATGTGTATACTATTGAGGTAGACGGAAGAACACTAGCACGTAAGAAAATGGTAGTACAATAAGACGAAGTAAATTAGAAAAATGTCAATAGGGTCAAGGGGCGATTTACTTCCCCTTGACCCTATATAAATGCCTATCAGTTGATGTTTTTTACAAGCTTTTTGCTATAAGTAGTGCTAAAAAAACTTATTCTTCTTCGTCCCAACTGGTATTGGCAGTAATAGGACGTTTTAAAACCAGAACCACCTTTTCGGTAAAGCCGTTGGTTTGCTGCGTAAACTGCCCTGTTAATTCCCAGCCGAACTGCCCGAGCTGATTCAGCTGCGTTTCCAAATCTCTAGTGCTTTTTTTCTTCTTGCGTTCCGAAAATAAAAAGCGCTTTACGCTGTGCGTAATAGTTTTGTATTCAAATTGTTGTGTGTCTGACATACGGCGTGGTAACTGCTAGTAAGACCGCTAGGGTCTTCGGTGTTTGAATTGGAAAACTGGTTTTAGAACTGCTAGTTTAAGGAAAAAAGTCGTAAGGTGCAAACCTACCCCTTCTTCTTCACCTTCTTCACCAAATATACATAAACAGGCAAGTGGTCACTGTACCCTCCAATGTATTTTCCATAAGAATAGGTGCGGAACGGGTAGCCCTTAAAACGCCCCCCTTTACTCAATAGATACGACTTATTAAAAATAACATTCTTATAAAACGTGTAACCCTCTTGGTTTTTGGGTAAGAACGATTGGCTTATTAAAATCTGGTCGAATAGATTCCAAGAATCGCGGTACGCCAACGTACCAATGCCCGACTTGTACAATTCCTCCCAGGGGTTGTAAAAACCGCCGCTTTTGACCTGCCCTTTTTGGCCTTTGGCGAGCATCACGCTCTTAACACTCGGACTGACAGGGTCGTCGTTCAAATCACCCATCACGATAAACTTAGCGCGTGGCTGGTCTTCTTGAATGGTGCGAATAAAATCGCGGCAAGCTTTGGCAGCACCTTCGCGTAGGTAAGACCCTCCACGGCGAGAAGGCCAGTGGCAGACAATAACGTGTATGACTTCGCCGTCCAATTTTCCTTTTACCCACAGCATATCACGAGTAAATACTGTGTCGCGCTCTTTTGCATCAGGGTTGCGATCGTAAAAAAGCTTCGGGGTAACTTTGCCACTTTCCAGCACTTCAAAATATTTGGGATTGTACAGCAAGGCTACATCAATTCCGCGTTTGTCCAGCGATTCGTAATGTTCTATCTGGTAGTTGCGTTTGGCTATGCTGGGTTGTTGTACAAAATCCTCTAAAACAGCGCGGTTTTCGATCTCCGCAATGCCCAATAGAGCGGGGCCGTCGGGCGTCAGTTCGGTGCCCATTTCGCCAACTACTTGAGATAAGTTGCCTAATTTTTCTTGGTATACTCTGCTGTTGTACAACAAATTGCCCTTAGGCGTAAAATCTCCATCGCGTTTGCCAGGGGTGTCTAAGGTATCAAATAAGTTTTCAAAGTTGTAAAAACCCACGCAAACAACTTTATGAGCCTCCTTATCCTGGGCTTGTGTCAACGTCCAGCAAAAGCTTAATAGAAGTAGCGATAAAAGTGTCTTCTTGTTCATCGATTGAAATTGTGTTAAAAGAGGCAAACCTCTTAGAAATGAGAATGGGCGCCCAACAAAGGCACACTGCATCAAAGGTATTCTATTATTATACCAAAAGTAAAATTAAAGCACTAGCCAGCTTGGCTCTGTTGTGCATTTGCCTCTATTAGTGATGAAGCACCATATACTAAAAATTGGGTTTCGAGCGCCAAAAATAGCGTATAAATAGCACAAAAGGCTTTATCTGAATGCTTTTTTAATAGAAGAACACAAGTATACAGCAAGCGAGGGTAGAACGAAAGTCACAACAAGTTAACTTTTCATTAAGTTTGTAAAAGTGGTTTGAACAAAGTCCTCCCTTATTTGTACCTTGCGGCTGTTAATCCTACATCGTATTCTTATACCGTCGTATTCAGTAACTTATAGGAGTCCTAAAGAGGTTTATTGGCTGCGATTTACAAAACTAGATTATGCAACATTGTTTACCACGTATGCTGGTACTGTTCTTTTTATTTTGCTCTAGTTGGGCATTTGGTCAAGCGACCATCAAGGGAACCATTCAGGATATGAACAACAAAGCTACCTTAGCAGGAGCCTTAGTAGAATTGAAAGACACGGATTTCTACGCCCAAACCAACTCTACTGGTGCTTTCGAAATCACCCAAATCCCCGCTGGTGTGTACACCGTTGTTTTTACGGTAGAAGGTTATGCTTCTATCGAAAGAACGGTCACATTAAAGGACCAAGAAGTGAGAAATATGGGATTGGTACCCATGCGCAACATCGGAGAAGACAACCCCGACGGCGAAGATATTATTCCAACCATTATGCTTTCAGACGATGATTTGGATGCCGCTTCGGCTAGCACACAATCCATTTCTGGAATTTTGAATGCCAACCGCGATGTGTTTACTTCTAAAGTAGCGTTTGCTTGGAGTGCCATGCGGTTTAGAGTGCGGGGGTACAATTCAGAAAACACGATGGTATTCATGAACAACATTCCTATGAACGACTTAGAATCTGGCCGTCCTTCTTGGTGGTCTTGGTCGGGTTTGAATGATGTGATGCGCAACCGTACTTCTAGCATCGGTTTAGAAAGTACAGCCTACACCTACGGAGATATGGGCGGTTCTGCTTCTATTGATAGCCGAGCAGGCAACCAACGCCGTGGTACCATGTTGACGTATTCTTTGAGTAATCGTTCTTACGAACACCGCGTAATGCTGACCCACAACACGGGCTTGCTGCCTAGCGGTTGGGCGCTTTCTGCTTCGGGCTCTTGGCGCTATTCTCAAAACGGTGCTTATGTAAAAGGCGCGCATTACAACGCTGCTTCTTATTTTTTGGCCGTAGAGAAACGCACAGGCAAACACTCTTTTTCCCTAACGGCAATGGGCGCGCCCTCTGTTCGGGGCAAAGGTAGCCCTGCGGTGCAAGAAATGTTTGATTTGTCGGGAACCAACTACTACAACTCTAATTGGGGATACCAAACCAACGCAGAAACAGGCGAACGCCAATTGCGCAACGCACGCGTTACCACTTCCCACCAACCGCTGTTTATTTTAGAACACGAAGTAGATGTAAACGAAAAACTACGCATTACTACTGCTGCCAGCTACCAATCTATGGAACATCGGCCTTAGAGTGGTTTGATGCCTTAGACCCACGTCCACGCTACTACCGTTACTTGCCTTCTTTCATCGAAGACCCACAACAACGCGCTTTGGCGATTGAAGATTATACCGCCAACCCTGATTTGTTGCAAGTCAACTGGGATTTGTTGCACGACGTCAACCGCATGGCTTTTGATTCTATCGAGGACGTGAACGGCGTAGCAGGCAATACTGTTTACGGACGCCGTGCGCGTTACGTAGTAGAACAACGCCGCTACGACAGCCGCAAAGCCAACGCTAACATCTTGCTCAATGCTCGTCCTACAGATTATTTAAACATCGATGGAGGCGTGATGTACCAGTTTTACAACAGCCGCAACTTCAAAGTAATGGAAGACTTGCTAGGCGCTGATTTCTATTTGGACATCAACCGTTTTGTAGAGCGGGATTCTGGAATTGTGGGCGACGCCAATTCTTACCAAAATGACTTGTCCAATCCCAACCGCCTAATCGAAGAGGGCGATGAGTTTGGCTACGATTACGAAGCCTTTATTCACAAAGGAAGTGCTTGGGCACAATTTAATTTTACGTTTGATAAGTTAGATTTCTTTGTAAGCGGTATGGGAAGCTACACCAGCTTCTGGCGCAAAGGAAACCTACAAAATGGACAGTTTCCAGATAATTCTCTAGGAAAATCAGAGACGGAAACCTTCTTCAACCACTCGGTAAAAGGAGGCTTGACGTACAAGGTAAATGGTAGAAATTATTTCTTTGTAAATGGTATGCACCAAACCAAAGCGCCATTCTTCCGCTACGCTTATGTCTCTCCAAGAACCAGAGACCAAGTATTAGACGGTGTACAAAGTTCTACCAACTACTCTATAGAAGGCGGCTACGTATTAAAAGCACCAAACTTCAAGTTAAATGCAACAGCCTACTATTCTATCTTTGAAGACGAATACTTCCAGCGCAGTTTTTATCTAGATCGCGGGGGCTCTCAATCGGGTATCGGTGGCAACTTCATCAACTACATTATGACAGGCATCAACAAACGCCACATGGGCTTGGAATTGGCTGGCGAGGGGAACCTCGGGGGCAATGTTACGTGGAGTGCAGCCGCAGCCATTGGCGAGTACACTTATACATCTCGCCCCACGTCTAAGCTCTACTTAGACAACGATCCTGAAATTGGCGTTGACCCACAAACCGTTTATATCAAAGGCTTTTACGTACCCAATACGCCTCAATTGGCCTTAAATACAGGTATTTGGTGGCGTGCGCCTAAGTTCTGGTCCTTCAGTGCCAACGTTAATTACACGGCTCGTTCTTTCGCGGATGTTAACTTTGATCGGAGAGCAGTAGGCGCCGTATCCCAGACTGGCGAAGTGCCTGCTTACTACCAAGACATCGTAGAGCCTGGCTCAGACGCTTGGAAAAGCATTATCGACCAAGAAAACTTAGGAGCCAACTTCACAGCGGACATCTTCATTCGCAAGTCGTGGAAAATCAAAGACCTGTTCTTTACTCTAAGCTTGGGTGTGAACAACATTACCCACAATACCATGATTCGAACCACAGGTTTTGAGCAGTACCGCTACGATTACGATACCAAAGACGTTAGCCGTTTCCCAACGCGTTATTTCTACGGTTATGGCATCAACTACATGTTGAACCTGAACTTTAGAATATAAGCACTCACCCATTCTTAGATAACTTACATACCTTATATAATTTTATATTATGAAATATAATTCTTTTAATCTATCAGTTTTTCTTCTAGCACTACTGTTGGGTTTGAGTTCTTGTAGAAAGGAATTTGACTCCGTGCCTGTAGACGAGCTGCCCGATTTAGTTGCCAATAAAACCATTGCAGAAATCACCGCAATG
>CAYUZF010000107.1:3746-4626 GCA_964449615.1 uncultured Aureispira sp. | reverse complement strand
CATCAACTAGCTTTGTTCCCTTAGACGATATGATTTTAAAAGCCGTTGTTATCGGCAATGACAAGTCGGGTAACATTTACAAGCAACTTATTATACAAGACAGCACGGGCGGTATTCCTATCGATATTGATGCGACCAACTTGTACGAAACGTACCCTGTAGGTAGAGAGGTATACATCAAAGGGACGGGCTTGTATGTTTGGACCAACACCAACCAAGTAACTGCTATTGTAGGAAAAGCCGATGAGCGAGAGAGTAGAATCGACCGCGATGATTATAAAAAGCACATTATTGGTGGCGCTTACGACCAACCTGTAACGCCCGTAGTTAGAGATTTAATTACGCTTACACCAGCAGATAATTTTACGTTGGTACAGCTCAACGATGTAGAAGTATCTACCTGTGATGCAGGGGATGCCTATGGTTACCCAAATTCGGGGAAAAACGTAGACATTACCGAATCCACTACAGGCGGAACCATTTTAATGCGCAACAGTGGGTTTGCCGATTTTGCTTCGGATCGGATGCCTACGGGTAATGGAAGTATGATCGCTATTATTGGAACCTACCGAGGCGCTACCCAGTTGCTCATCCGTGACAAAGAAGATGTGAGCGGAATGACGGGTCCGCGTTGCAATACGCTTCCCACTTTCCAAGATGTTTCCATTGCAGCTTTGCGGGCGCAATATCCCGCTAACAGTGTGGCAACAGGAAAAATCAGAGGAATTGTAATTTCTGATTCAGAAGGTGGACAGTGGTTTGAAGAAAAAATAGTCTTGCAACAACCCGATGGCGCTGGCATAACGATAGAATTCAACAACTGGCATTACTTTGAAATGGGGGATTATGTAGAGGTAGAGGTAGAAGGAGGAACGTTGCT
>CAYUZF010000107.1:1141-3736 GCA_964449615.1 uncultured Aureispira sp. | reverse complement strand
GAAGATCGCGGACTCTTGCAAGTAGAGGCGTTGCCTTTGTGCCGCGCTCGCAAACTACCCAATTACAACAACCTTAAAATAACGCCGCGGGTAGCTACCATCAGTGAAGTACAAAGCAACTTGCAGACTTGGGAGTCGACTTTAGTAGATATTCAGGAAGTGACGTTCAACAGCGCGGGAACTTTTGACAGGGGAAACATCAACATCAACGACGGAACTGGTACAATTGATTTTTACAGCAGTAACTTAATTTACAGCGATTTTGTGCGCATTCCTACAGGAGAGGGAAACGTAAGGGCCGTAGTGAGTGAATACAATGGAAATGGCCAAGTCTTGATTCGTTATTACAACGATTTGATGAACTTCGACACCACGGGAACTGGTGGCGGCGGCGGTGGCACTGGCCCCACAGTAATCGCTACGCTACAAGATGTACGCGATGCTTACAACAGTGGTACGGCTACATTGCCTGCCAGCACAATGATCGGCGGCATCGTTATTTCTGATAAAGATGCGGAGAACATCAACAATCAAAACATCGTATTGCAACAAAGCAATGGCGCGGGCATCGTTGTGCGTTTCGACGATCCAAACACCAGCTTTAGTTTGGGCGATAGCTTGATGATTGACTTATCTGCGGGTACTTTAAGCGAATTTAACGGGTTGCTGCAAGTAGCCAATATCGACAATGCCAATGCTACGGTGGTCAATTCGGGGAATAGCATTACCCCCCGTGTGGTCACTGTGAGCGCAATTCTAGCCAACGGCAATGCGTGGGAATCTACGCTGGTGCAAATAGCAGGCGCTACAATTTCTGGGGCAGGGACATATTCGGGCGTTACCGATGTTACTGATGCAACGGGAACCATTGATATGTTTACAAGAAGCGGTGCTACCTTTTCTGGAAATGCGCTGCCTGCGGGTTCCGTAGACGTAACGGCCATTGTTTCTGATTTTAACGGCATACAAATCAACTTGCGCAATGCTTCGGACGTCCAATAAAAACGTTTTTGACATTCCAGTTCTATTATTCTGACAACAACCTTATATAATAATAATATCATGAAACTGAGTTCTTTTAATATATCGGCTTTTCTTTTGCTGGTGGTTTTAATGGCGATGGGGTCTTGCCAAAAGACGTACGAAGAGCCACCACAGGCAGAAGTGCCCAATCTGGTAGCCAATACCACCATAGCAGAAGTAGCGGCCATGGCTGAAACGGTTCCTGTTTCGCTACAAGGCAAAATTTTGGAAGGCGTTGTTATCGCAGATGACCGCGCAGGCAATTTCTACAAACAAATTGTTATTCAAGATGCTACCGCAGGTATTCGCATTGATATTGATGCGTTTAGTTTGTACAACGAATATCCTGTTGGACGCAAAGTCTATGTAAAAGGTGATAATCTATTTGTTTGGAAAGATGGCGATGTTCCCGTGATTGTAGGAAGTAAAAATACCAACCAGTCGCGTATTCCACAGGCCAACTACCGCAAGTTTATCATTGGTGCGGAAACCAACCAACCTGTAACGCCTGTATTAAAAACCATTCCTGAATTGCGAACCACTCCTTATTACACGTTGATCCAACTGGACAACGTAGAGTTTGATGAGTGCTCTGCGGGAAATACGTACGCGTATCCTTATTTTGATGTTCCAGAAGGAAGAGATGCAGGGCTAATCAACTGCGATGCGAATAACTTGGAAATCATCGTTCGCAACAGCGGGTATGCAGAATTTGCAAGTGATTTGATGCCTACAGGAAATGGTTCAATCATCGCGGTTTACAGTTCCTACAATGGAACTACCCAGTTGCTGATTCGCGATCCCAACGATGTGAGCAGCCTAACGGGCAACCGCTGCACACCATTGGGCACTTATCCTGATGTCTCTATTGCAGATTTGCGCAGCCAATACACGGGTTCTGCTACCCAAGCTACAGGACAAATCAAGGGAATTGTAATTTCTGATTCAAAAGGTGGGCAATGGCAAGACCAAAACATGGTCATCCAAGAGCCAAACGGCGCAGGTATCACGGTGCGTTTCAGCGATAGAGATGGCCACGAATTTAATGTAGGCCAGTACGTAGCGGTCAAAGTAGGCGGTGCCAATTTGGATCTGTTTAATGGATTGTTGCAAGTAAACAATGTAGATCTTTGCCAAGCCACCGCACTACCCAATCCAACAGGATTGGCAATTACGCCTCGCGTAACGACAGTAGCAGACTTGATGGCCAACGCCAACGATTGGGAATCTACCTTGATTAAAGTAGAAGATGCTTACCTCAACGGGGGGACAACGTACGGGGATTTTGGCGTTATGTTGAACGATCCAACTGGTGCTGTAGGGCTGTTTAGCGGATTTTCTAACTTTGCCAACGAACCCCTACCAACAGGTACAGGAGCCGTTACCGCTGTTGTGGGCAATTACAACGGAACACAACTTAACATTCGCGATTTGTACGACGTAGACATCGCTGGAAGCTCTGGCACCATCAACCAAATCAGCATTCAGGATTTGCGCGCTTTTTACACTGGCTCGACCGTGCTAGCACCAGATACTACTAAGATTTCAGGAATCGTAATTTCTGATCATACA
>CAYUZF010000107.1:0-1131 GCA_964449615.1 uncultured Aureispira sp. | reverse complement strand
TGGTTATCCAAGAACCCAACGGCGCTGGAATTATGGTGCGTTTCAGTAGCGCACATACGTACAATACAGGCGATGAAGTAGAAGTAGTCGTATCCAGAATGAGCATCGAAGAATACAACGGCCTTTTGCAGGTCAACGGTGTACCGAATGGCAACGCTAGCTTTATTTCTTCGGGCAACAGCATTACGCCCCGCGTAGCAACCATTGCCGATATTATGGCCAATGCCAATGCTTGGGAATCTACTTTGCTCAACATTCAAAATGCTACGCTAACTGGAACAGGTTACGGAGATTTTAACGCTATGATCAACGACCCAACGGGATCTATGTCTTTCTTTAATGCGTTTGGTAATTTCCCAGCAGGCCCTTTTCCAACAGGTATGGGCGATGTAACGGCTGTTTTGAGTGATTTTACAGGCGCTCAATTAAAAATTCGCAGTACCGCTGATGTGAATATCAGCGGTGGTGGCGGTGGCGGCCCAACTACCTTTATTACAGTAGGAGACGTACGCAACCAGTTTGCCAGTGGTACCAGCACCGTAGCCTCAGGGACTTCTATTGGTGCGATTGTGATTTCTGACAAAGACGCAGAAAACATCACAGGGCGCAACGTAGTGGTACAACAGACGAATGGAAAAGGCATTGTTTTGCGTTTTGACAATACCAATACTACTTTGAGCGTGGGCGATAGCATTACCGTTGATATTTCTGGCGGTGGATTGAGCGAGTTCAACGGGTTGTTGCAGATTGATGGATTGAGCAATGCCAATGCTGCCGTTGTGAGTTCGAACAACACCGTCGCGCCCAGAGTAGCGACGGTTGCAGACATTTTGCTAAATGCAGAAGATTGGGAATCGACGTTGGTGGTTATCAATGGCGCGACCATTACGGGAAGCACGACCTATTCTGGAGTGACTAGCGTAACCGATGCAACGGGGACGTTGGACATGTACACCCGTCCAGCCGCTACGTTTTCAGGAGACACGGTGCCCGCGGCAGCAGTTAACATTACGGCTATTGTATCGCAGTTCAACAATTACCAAATCAACATTCGCAATACTTCGGATGTGCAATAGATAAGGCTTGAATGCCCGATTTCAAACAAGCACGCCAGTGTTACAATAGCTATTG
>CAYUZF010000106.1:3807-16758 GCA_964449615.1 uncultured Aureispira sp. | reverse complement strand
CAAAATAACAAGCTGCGCTTGATTTTGGAAACAGAGGATATCCCCGACTCTGTTAGTAGTAATTAAAAAATAAGTATAGAATGAAAAAAAAATATTGAGTATCATAATCATTTTAAGTCTTTTGAATTGTTCAGGCAAAAAAGACCATTTGTCTAAAGATTTGGTATGGGTTGACTTTGAATGGTCTAGTATAAATCTAAACGGAATAAATTATGAAAAGGGAGCAATAGAAATTCCCATAACTTTAAATGGTTCAGAACAGGAGTTTTTCGCTCAACTTGACTTGGGTTCTTCAATTTCGATGCTCTATCAAACGCCAATTGACACTTTGGTTTCCCAAAAGAAAGTTAGGAGGTATAGCATTGACAATGATAGTAATAATTCGAGTTTAATGGAGGAGTATTTTCGCATAAACAATACTTCAATGGAATTTAATGGTACTAAAATTAATAAAAACCGACAGTTGTTAAAAAAAGGTTTTGGGAATGTCTACGATTTTTTAAAAAAAAGGCAATCAGAAAATACTATTGGAACAGTGGGCGTGGATTTTTTTCAGGATAAAATCCTCATCCTAGATTACCCCAACAAAAAATTAAGCGTTACGGATAGTCTACCAAAGCCTTTCATCGATAAAGCAATTTGGCAAAAGTGTAAGTTCAATCGTGGAAGTCCGCTTATATCATTAACTGTAAACGGCCAAAAACTTGACGTTATTTTTGATACTGGTAGCAGTTTATTCGCTCTGCTCACTAAGAAATCTATTTATGAAAATGTGACTTCTGATGTTATGACTCCTGATACTTTATCAGTCCCTTCATTTGGTAGAATGCTTACGATAGTAGGAAAACCAGTAAGTGAATCGATAAAATTTAATGAAAAGAAATTACCAAACGATAATGCTTACTTCTTTGTTCAACAAGAAATAGAGCAAATGTTCAATCAAGCTCGAATCGATGGCCTTACGGGAAACAAGTTATTTCTATCAAATAAAATAATTATTGATTTTAAGAATGGTAGATTTAGAATTCAAGAATAAATGCTACTAATAATATATATAAAAAATAGGCGAAACAGTAATAAAATCAAGGCTTTTGGCTCGTATCAAACATGGTGCTTAACCGAAAATTCAGGGCTTCGAAATCGCCTACTTTTCATATACCAGACTGGTACACATCAAAAAAACGATACATGAAAAGCAAAACGACAGCAGCAATATTAGCTTTCTTTTTAGGTGGACTTGGAGTTCACAGATTCTACCTTGGACAACCAATATAAAAAAAGCATGCCAACGACACCTATACGTAATGCGGGCTAAAGTGCTAATATGAAAGTAATTACATTAATCAATCTTATCGGTAAACGGACAGTTAAGTACCTTGAAATCCCGCACTACGCATAGCCAAGCCGTTAAAGGCAATTAGAAATAACAAATGGACTTTGAAAAGATCTCACAAACGATTTTAGATCTTAAGGAAAAGGATGATAAGCTCAGAGCCAAATTGATAAACAGTGGAACTCTTTCCGATGGATACAACCAGGAGATGCAAGCCGTTCATGACAGTAATGCCAAAGAACTTAATCGAATTATAGCTATAATTGGGTTTCCGACTTCTGAGAAAGTAGGAGAAGAAGCAAGTCATGCAGCTTGGTTAATAATCCAACATTCTATTGGACAACCAGACTTTATGAAAAAATGTGCAGCATTGATGGAGAAAGAAGTTGAAAATGAACAAGCTGACCAAGTAAACTTTGCCTATTTAATTGACCGAATAGCAGTTTTTGAAGATAAGCAGCAAATGTTCGGAACTCAATTTGATTGGGACGAAAATGGAGAAATGAGCTTGGGTAACATTGACGAGTACGACAGGGTTAATGAGAGAAGAAAAGCTATTGGACTTAATTCGCTTGATGAGCAGGTAAAGATCATGCGGAAAAGAATTAAAACTGAAAATCAACGACCACCAAAAGATTTTGAAGAGATAAAAAGAACATATGACCAATGGAGAAAAGCTGTTGGTTGGATAAAATAAAAATTCGGAACCGCCACAAGCCTCATGCAAATTGCTAACAGTCATCAAAAAAATAATCAAAAAAATAAATTAAACGACTTCAAGAAAAAAAGAATCGTCTACCCACCCCTCCCTAGTGGGTTTAAAAAATGGAGTGGTTGGAAAATTATATCATGATACTATTTTGTTTGATAGTAAAACTATCATACCTTTACATAAATTGAGACTGCTCTCACCAACTCATTATGTAAAAAACATAACAGATGAAAAGAATCCTTGTTCCAACCGATTTTTCTCCTGTAGCAGATCATGCTATGAATTATGCCATCGAAATAGCTGCTAAATTTGAGAGTGAACTCTTACTAGACCACGTTTATACTTTCCATAGAAAAGTTGATTTCAACTGGGATTATCCAGAAGACGAACAGCCTTATGTAAAAAATATTGAAAGGCAGATGAATTTCACAAAGCAGAAATTCATGGATAAAATAAAACAGAAAGGGCTTAAAATTCAAACAAGCGTCCGAGAAGCCAACGTTTTCGCTTTGTTTGGAAGTAGAGTAAAAAAACATAACATCGATTTAATAATAATGGGTAGCAAAGGTGCTTCAGGGTTAGAAAAAGTCATCTTTGGAAGTGTTGCTGCGACTGCATTAGAAATGGCGAACGTTCCAGTTTTGGTTGTTCCGCCCAATCATGCGTTTCGTCCTCTTAAGCAACTTGTAATGGCTACGGACTTAGATGAAGTTTCAACAAATATTCTTTCACCACTCCAAAAGTTGGCAGTTAAATTTGATGCTAAAGTAACCGTCTTAAATGTTAATACAAATTCTAATAAAAAAGAAAATTATAAAAACAACATACGCTTTAAGGATGTAGAAACAATTTATAGTGAAGTTCCCTTGTCTCAAAGCATCAATGAAAGTATTAATGAGTTCGTTAAAAAAAACAATTTTGACTTAATGTGTATGATAAGGCGCGAGAAAGGCTTTTTGGAAAGCATTTTTAAAAAGAGCATTACAAAAACTCAGGTTTACAATAGTACAATACCACTTTTGGTGTTACCTGAAAATCAAATTAACACAAAAGGGAACCTGTAGATTGAGGTATTCTACGCTCAATTTTTGAACATACGTTAACAAAGTAAATTTGAATAACATGAGAAAAATAAATAAAATACTAGTGCCAATAGATTTTTCAGATTGTTCAGAAAACGCATTGATATATGCGATGCAATTAGCTGATGAAATCGGTGCAAATTTATTGGTTCTCAATGTCCCCCCTTTTGATACCAGCAACATGGAAAGCCCTCTTTCTGCATCTTTTGTGGTTGAGGAACAAATTAGCTTATCAAGAAGACGTCTCATCAAATCTGTTCAGAAGGCAACAGAAAGTATCCGTTCAACTCTTGATAAAAACCCATCAATTCAAACCAATATTGAAGTAGGTAGGGTTGAAGCCACAATTTGTGATGCAGCGGTAAAAAATCAAGTTGATTATATTATTTTGGGAACTCAAGGAGAGAATAGTACTTTAGACAAATATTTAGGCAGTGTAGCATCTAATGTGCTGAAAAATGCTCCTTGCCCAGTCATGGTAATACCTAAAAATACCAAATTTGGGAAGAAAGTAGTAATGGGATATGCTACTGATTTTTTAGATGCTGACCCATTTGAAATATGGAAAGCAGTGAAGCTGTTCAAACCTTTTCAACCTAAAATCAAGTGTGTTCACTTCAATGAAAAAGAGAGTTATAACGAAGACAAAATAAAGGAGTTAGAGGCTTATTTTTCTGAGACTGCTCCTGAATTAAAGGTCGAATTTTATAGTTTACCTGCAAAAGACAAAGTGAAAGATATGAATAAATTCATTGAAGAACAAAATATTAATATGCTAGTCATGTATAAACCTAAGCGTACTTTTTTTGAATCTATTTTCCATAAAAGTTACACACAAAAAATGGCGAAACATACTACTATTCCTCTATTAATATTCAAGGAAATTAAATAGTAATTTATTTTAATTTAAATAAAAAATAAACGACCGCCAACAAATCGCAAATCGCTAGCATTTATTAGAAAAAAATAAACTTGAGGCACTTAATAAACACATTAATACTTGGGCTTTTCATAATCCTTGTTAGCTGTCGGATAAAAATGGGGGAACAATCTGTTTCTAATGGTAAGCAAGCGTTTAATTTTCCTGTAATCATTGACACGTCAGAGTTTAAAACTTCTAAACGGGTAGCGACTTGGCTTTCAACCGCGAACTATGAACTTTTATACATAGGAAAATGGAAAGACACCATATATCCAGACTACGGACTTGAATATTACCCTCTTGTTCCCCCACCACCTCCACCACTAGGAAGCGAATTTGTCCTCTCTGACACAATTGATTATCAAAAAAGCCCAACTGAACATAAGATGTCTTCTCATTATATTGATTGGATGACTCCTGTCAATTACAAATCTTGGCGAGTAGCAAAACTTTCAATCAAAGTTGATACAACACAAAGCGTTAAGAACGATGACATTCACGTGAGTTGGGAGGAGCCATTCTTTGACGCTTATCCTGTTTTAATCGAAAATAAGGAAAATGATACCATCACTATAGCTTACGAAGACTTTGTGCCACTTATTACAGAAGCCAAAGATTCTATGGGAAACTGGCGACCGATAGAAAAAGATTGGATTTATACGTGTGGCAACGGTGTCGGAACGGTTATTCTGCCTCCAAATGAAATTGTACTTTCAGCAGCAATGATTTATCACGGACACTATTCGACAACTCTAAGGTTGAGAATCGACAGTACTTTTTCAAATGAATTTGAAGGGAGCATAAATTATCGCCAATTTGAAAGTAGGTTTAATAAACAGGGTGATTATAAAGAAGCGTATAAAAAGGAGATGAAAAATAAGAAATGACCTACCAACAACGGCTATAGTGCTTGCCCTGCGGGACGGTACGGCTCATAGAACCTCGTTGTGGGCACTGTTAAAAATAGTTTTGAAAGTTTTCTCAGATTATTCTGGGAGGGCTTTTTTTGTGGTTGATGGTGTTTTTTTGGTCTAACTTAATACAGTGTAACAAAAGAAAGCGTGTAATAAAAAGTGAGGTATTTTTTTCTAGTTCGAGGCATGAACGAGTGCATCCGAAGGACAAATGTACCAAAGTACATTTGACGGAGTGAACCGCTAGCGGTCTTTTACACCGCTTTAGCGGGCTAACTTAGCGAAGCGGCCTCACGACCGTAGGGAGCTAAAGCGCGTATTTTCAACGCTGGAATAGGTAAAAATAGACGCTTTTTAATGCGAGAACTTTTAGTTCCCTTCGTTCATGAGCGCTACGCTTTAGTTGAGGGACTACTTAAAAACGGCTGGAGCGCTACACTAGTTTTTACGATCTACTAATGTAGTTGGATAGCAAAGCTTTTTTTAAGACTACCCGATATTTTTTGTATGTTGTGTTTATAAGTACTTGCTAGTTCTAGCCTACTTCTGGCAATCCTCGCGGACTTTCAGTTTTGATGTGTACTGGCAAAATTTTGTGCTCACCTACGCCTAACGCAGACCGTTGTCTATTATAAAAAAAATAAAATGGAAAAATTCAAACAACTAAAGAAGATCAAAGAGGTTTACTCACGAGGAGAAAATATGATTAAGTACCTAAAGGGGATCGGTCAAAATAAATCGAACTCTATTGAAGATATTTTAATTAGTTATGATTTTCAATCGGGGTCGTACATTCAAGGGTTTGCCAATGGTATGGCTTACAAAAGTAATTACTGTGGGGCTTTGGCGGCAATAATTGATGCGCATGAAAATATCGACTCGATCATTGAGGTTGGGGTTGGAGAAGCGACAACGTTGAATTGTCTTCTTAATAAATTAAAAAAGAAACCGACAAACATCTTAGGATTTGATATTTCTTGGTCGAGAATTAAATTCGCAAAGGAGTTTTCAAAAGATTTTGGCCATGAGGATTTAAAATTATTTACTGCCAATTTGTTCGAAATTCCACTGCTTGACAATTCCATAGATGTTGTTTACACTTCACATTCTATTGAGCCAAATGGAGGAAAAGAAGAAGAAGCGCTGAAGGAACTTTATAGAATTACCAATAAGTATTTGATCCTTCTTGAACCTTCCTTCGAATTTGGCAATGAAGCAGCCAAGCAACGAATGATTGAACATGGGTATGTAACAAAATTGTATCAAACAGCAAAAGATTTGAATTACAAGATTGTTGAGCATAGATTGTTTGATTATAGTGCTAATCCACTAAATCCAACAGGTTTATTGATCATCGAAAAGCAAAATAATACAGAGAAAAATCATTCTAATTTAGTTTGCCCACTGACACATACGGCTTTGGAAGCACACAATGAACATTTACTTTATTCCAAAGAGAGTTTTTTGGCTTATCCTGTCATTGAAGAAATTCCCTGTTTGTTGAAGGAGAATTCGATTTTGGCTACTCATCTTAAGACTAACTACCAAGATTACAAGACGGCACACTCTATTGAGTATGATGTGCATGGCTGCTAGCTGCAGCCCCATGTCGGTACAACTATATTAGAATCAAATAAAAGATTAATGCAGCTATGAAAATAAAGCTACTCCTACTACTGCTTTCTGGATCTATTTTGTCTGTAAGTGGACAAAATCTAATTCGAAATGGAAGTTTTGAAACCTATATTGGATCGTGCAGCGCCCCCGTTCCAAATGGTGATTTTAACAATAATGTTATGGACTGGCAGGCTACTGGGCCCGATACAACACATGGATACGCATCGGTAGATTTGTACTGCGGGCAAGCAAATTATTCTGCCTGTTCACCTGGGCCTGGACTCGTTGGTTCTGATGGAAGTATTTATGCGGGCTTACACACTAGAATCTTTTCGCCTCCCTACAACGAAGCGATCTACCAGGTTTTGAGTACTCCGCTAATACAGGGAAGTTCGTACACCTTGTCCTTAGATTTAATGACTTGTCAAAATGGTTTGTTCAATGGTTCTGACGATTTTCACATCTATGCTAATATGGATTCCATTTTTACTCTTTGTCCAACCAATACCTCTTCTGTTCAATTACTAGGAACGGTTTCTATTGATTCCATTAGTACCACTCAATGGAAAACCCATACCATTAGTTTTACCGCGCCTCCTAATTGTAACGTACTTGGTTTTTCAGGTACCTGCGCAGGCACTGGAACGTATTATTACATTGACAATATTATTTTAGAAGAATCAACATTTACAACGGTACTGCAAAAGGATTTTTTGGAGCAACTACTAGTTTTCCCCAATCCTACAGATGGAAATTTTTTGATTGATCTGGGCAAAAATTATAGCTCGGCAACGATTTCTATTACCAATTTATACGGAAAGCTTCTTCAATCCAAAACGTACCAACAGCGTCAATTTTTGGACTTGGCTTTGGAAATAGAACCAGCGGGCGTTTATTTATTGAGCATTGAAGCGGGCAACAAAAAGACAGTAGTTAAGTTAATAAAAAAATAAATTGATTGACCAAAACTGTGCAAAAGTGCCTGACTAACCCATGAAAAAATACATTGCTGAACTGATCGGAACATTTGCGCTGGTGTTTTGTGGTACTGGGGCGCTTGTAATCAACGACGTTTCCAACGGAACGGTGGGCCATCTGGGCATTGCTATGACTTTTGGATTGATCGTTACCGCAATGATTTACGCCTTCGGAAATATTTCGGGCGCACACATCAACCCTGCCGTTTCAATAGCATTTTCGTTTACGGATAGATTTGAAAAGAAGAATTTGGTAGGGTACATTGCGGCTCAATTGCTGGGTGCGTTTTTAGCCTCGGGAGTTTTGAAGTTTCTTTTTAAAACACACGAAAATTTAGGGGCGACGTTTCCAAATGGAGATTGGGCGCAAACCTTTGTTTTAGAAATTATCTTGACTTATTTGCTAATGCTCGTCATTCTTTTTGTCAGTCAAAACAAGTCGGTCACTCAATTTACGGGCTTGGCAGTTGGCGCAACTGTAATGTTGGAGGCACTGTTTGCAGGGCCAATCACAGGTGCCTCTATGAACCCAGCAAGATCCATTTCCCCTGCGATAGTCTCGGGGCAGGTTTCCGAATTATGGATTTATATGGCGGCTCCAGTAATTGGGGCAATACTGGCAAGTTTAACTTGGAATTTAATGCAGGAGCAGGAATGAAGCAGCAACTTGCCAATTGTTCGTATTTATACCGCCGTTAGTAATTCTTTTTTTCTACAATTAATAGTTAAAGCTTGCATGAAATAAGTTAAAAACCCTACATCAATTCATGAATATAACAAACAAGCTCTCCATTTTAGCAGAAGATTTTGAAAATTGGCGCAAAAATAGCCACACACAAGAGCAGTATGCCGTAGGCTACACCGATGACGCTGGTTACCCTAATTGGCAACAGGTCGAAGACACTTTAGAAATCATATTTAAAGGTAGGTTATTAAAAAAACTAGCCGAAGAAGACAAAGCCCGTATTATTTATCTTATTGCACGTAACTGGGATGTCGGTACAATTTTGAATTGGCAGCACATCAAAGACAAGGCGCCCATTTCCTATTTAGGGCTTACCGAGCAGCAATTCCTTCTACTTTGCCCCTTCGCCCTCCGTTCTAAAGAAGAAGACGCCAAAGCTCAATTTGTCCGCCTTATTCCTTATTTGACCGAACCGCCAAAGGCCGTACTGATAGATTGGTTGTTAAAATTTTATGCGCAGGGTGAAGCATATAGCAAACGCCTGTCGCTGTATGCCCTTTTGAAACTGCAATACCCCCCCTTACAGGCACTCACCAAACAATCTTGGGCCATCGAAGTAGAAGAGCATAAAATAGCTTGTCTGTCTATTTTGGAGACGTTAGAGAGTGAAGATTTGGAAGCGTATTTACAAGAAGCGGAGAGGCGTAAAGACTGGCCGTATTTACAAAATGCCGTAGCTTCAATAAGAGCGCGTCAAACTCAAAAGTGTCCCAAAAAATAGTTTCCGTAAAATCACAACAAACCGTCTTCCCTTCAACAGTTCCCCACTACAACAACAGAACTGCATCGTACTCAAATTGGTAACGCTCTTCCAAACTCGCTACGGCAAAGCCTGCGCCCTGTTGGGTGCATTCGTTCTGAATCAAAGTACAACAGCGCGCCACATTGGCGCTGTCTAGGTGCGCAAACGGCTCGTCCATGATGAGAAAACGAAACGGTTGGCACAAAGCGCGGATGATGGCAAAACGCTGCCGCTGCCCGTACGAGAGTTCGCCGCATTTTTTGTCTAGGAGCTGTGCCACGTCGAGTTGTTCGGCCATTTCGCGCATACGGGCATCGGTTTGGTGGCCTGTAAGCTGGTTTTTGAGTTGGAGGTTGTCCCAGGCGGTGAGTTTGGGAAACAGACGCAAATCTTGAAACACGACCGACAGTTCTTTTTGGCGAATCGCCGCCCATTGGTCTAAGGTAAGCTCGCTGAGGGCAAACGCTTGTCCGAGCGCTTGTAGCCGCACCGTCCCCGTATAATCTTGGCGCAAGCCGTACAAAATATGTTGAAAAGTAGTTTTGCCCCGCCCCGAAGGCGCTTCTACAAAGTAGCGCTTCGAGGCATCTATCGGGCAATGGGTTGCCCACACCTGCGACTCCTGTAGCTGGTCACTTAGTGGAATGGGCACCAAATTATCTAGTGTAAACATAAAGGGGCGTTGTTTAATGGCTTATCGGCCAGCAAAGATTTCTTCTAATTTGGCTTCTAGCGCAGGGCCGCGCAAGCGTGTAGCTAGGATTTTACCTTCGGGATCGACCAATACCGTATACGGGATGCCGCGCACGCCATAAGGTTTAGACAATTCAGAAGCCCAGCCTTTCAGGTCGCTGATGTGGTGCCAAGTCATGTTGTCCTGTTTAATGGCTTGCACCCAGCGGTCTTTGTTGTTGTCCAAAGACACGCTCAAAATATCAAAACCTTTGTCTTTGTACTTGTTGTACATGCGCACTACATTGGGGTTTTCGCGGCGGCAAGGGCCACACCAACTTGCCCAAAAATCAATTAAGATGTACTTGCCTCGCAAGGAAGTCAACGACAAATCCTTGCCTTCTGGCGTTTGTCCTTTGATTTCGGCAGCCACTTCCCCCGATCCTGCCGGACCTTTGAAGCGTGCCAATTGCGTTTTAATGAATTTATCAAAAGCGGCATTGTCGCCTTCATATTTGTCTAAGTACTTTTTGCTCTGTGTAATAAATTGTTTGTTGTTGCGGTTCATCATGCCGAACATAACCGCCACGGTGGTTGGCTTGTGCAAAGGGCTACCTGCTGGCAAGCGTGCAAACAGGCTGTCAATGGCCGCTTGTTGCTCTTGCTCATTGAGCTGCAAACCAGTCAGAGCCGTGCTGTAGTTTTTTACATTCTCATAATAATAAGGCAAATGCACATACACCGTGTCCGTAAAATCTACAAACTGGAAAAAGGTCTTAGAAAAATAATCGCCTTTGCTCTGCCCTGCCACGCCGTTGTTCTCGTAACTTTGAAACGCATTAAAAGCCATGATGCGCGCCAATTCTGAGTTGGCTTTGCGCAAAGAATCCAACAATTGCGCATCGCGTTCGTCTTCTTTTGCTAGTTTGGCAACAATTTCCTTTTGTTGGGCAACGTCGCCTTTGTTGGCATCAAATTCTGCCATCAACTGCACCATACGCTCATTGTTTGCTTGAAGCCGCTCAATGAAACGCTCCAATTCTTTGTTTAGCGGGCTCTTTTTATAATTTAATTTATTGATAGTAGCGCTACTCCCTTCCAAAACTACCTCTTTTTCTGTGCCCAAATAGACCATTCTTAGGTCGCTGATCCCTGTTCCAACATAATACATGCCGCGCGGCATTTTATCCATTTCAAAGGTAGTAGAATAACCGCCATTGGCCTTAGTCAAAGGACTGGTAGCCACTTCTTCTACCTGAATGTTTTTCCAAACATAGAGGCGTAAGCTGTCCAGGTCTTTCACCGTATCGGTCAAATTGATGGTCAAATCAACAGCATCAACAGGGCCATTGCTGGTTTTTTTAGTAGAATTGCAAGCCGCTAACAGAGCCAACAAGCCAATAAGTACAATTGAGGTACGCATTCTTAGTTTTGAGTTATAGGCCATCTTTGTAGAAAAATTATTTTCTATAAAATGACTAAGATGATGTAGTAATAGAACGTTTGTTCTTTCTAACAACGAAACAAACGCCTTTATAGCTTCTCGTCCTTGGTCTCCAACAGACTCAACAAGCCTTTTACGGTAGTTATCATAGCAATAAATAAAAAATTTGCTACCAAGACAACCATAATAATAATTCGATAGCCGCCAGCATCGAACACGCTTCTGCCAGAAAGCAGCGTCGACAAACCCACCACTCCGATCAACAAAAACATAAATCCATAGATGGAGTGGATGAGATAATTCTTATAGCTTTCGGCAAAAAAACTCATGCCGTTGTTCATAATGGAGAACAACAACAAACAAGATACGCCAATTAGCCATACCGTGAGGGGATTTCTAGCAATAAAACTAGCCCCCAACATACCTACCAGCGCCGCCGCCGCAAAAATTAATACTTGTTTTTTGGGCGGCATTAAATCTTTCTTTGCAAAACGATTGGTCATATTTTTCTGTGCTATGGTTCTTGGTCAACAACCCGCCAACACGAACCCTATTATACGAATTAGTAACTGCAAAAAACTATTTCCACAGTCTACTTTGGACGTTGTTAGTACAATAAATGACCTATATGGTTTAGTGTGGGGTATTGGTAATTGTGCCCTATGCCAGAGTTCCCTGGCAACTAGAGCCTGCGCCTGCGGTACAACCGTAGCAATGTTGCCCCAACATGATGTTGCGCGCCGTCAAAGCTTGCCAATCAAAATCCTCAATGTGCTGCGGAGCCGCCTTTTCTACCTGCAATTGTAGCATTTGATTAAAATCACAATCGTACAAATAGCCATCCCAAGAAACAGACAAGGTATTTCGACACATCACCCCTTCGGCAGCAGCAGGATTAAAATTCTCCAACAACAACTGCATGTAATCGTCAAATTTTTCTTCTTGTAATAAATAATCTAAGAAACGGCTGATGGGCAAGTTGGTAATGGTGTATAAATTATTGAACACCAAACCATAATCCTCAAACAAAACACGCTTATAATCCGCTTCCAATCCCTGCTGGTTGCCGGGCAAACTCGCACCGCCAGGGTTAAACACCAGATGCAAAGACAACCCTGTTCCCGCTTGCCCATAGCCCAACCCATTGAGTACTTTCAGCGCCTCAATAGAACGCACGAAAGCCTTGTCTCCGCGCTGCTTATCGGTATTGGCCGCTGTATAACAAGGCAAAGAAGCGATCACTGTCAAGCGGTGTTTTTTGAAAAATTCTGGATACGTGCGGTAGTGGGCATTAGAAACCAGAATGGTTAAATTACTGCGTACAATGATATCAATCGTAGGGCTAATGGCTCTGATTTGCTCCACGAACCACTGAAAATCAGGATTCATCTCTGGCGCGCCCCCTGTCAAATCAACAGTATGTGCCCCCGATTCTCGTATGGCCTCCAAACAGTGCCGCATGGTTTCCCGCGTCATAATTTCGGTGCGGGTAGGCCCTGCGTCTACGTGGCAATGTTCGCAAGTCATGTTGCACATATAGCCCACATTGATCTGAAAAATGTCTAAGCCTGTAGGGCGAAAAGGCATTAAATTGATTCCTTGTAGTTGGTGTGCAAATTTGGTCACCTTAGGCGTGGTATCTTCCAAGATGGCAATCTGAATGTTAGGCGTAGCCAGTTTGCTGCCGCGTTTTTTAAGCGTTTGTAATTTCATGTAGGTTATTTTTTGAGTGGCGATAGCGCCAACCCAATAAGAAAGACAGAATGAACAAGGAATTTGCTCGTCAAATGG
>CAYUZF010000106.1:0-3797 GCA_964449615.1 uncultured Aureispira sp. | reverse complement strand
CATGTGTTGTCTGCCTTCAAAAATACAAGGAATAACACACTTTTGCAAAGCTTTAGCTTTCATAAATTCGTTAAGGATTGTATAAAATGGAATAGACGGGGGTAAAAAAGGAGCTTTTGCGCGGTTGGTCGAAGCGTTTTGCCACCGATAGTAGACCCGTTCTTCGGTGCAGCGCCAAAGTTTTTATAACTTAGTTGTATGGACAATAAAGAATTTAGACAACAAGCCCACGCTTTGGTCGATTGGATGGCCGATTATCTGGAAAACATTGAGCAATACCCTGTCAAATCGGTGGTAGAACCGCGCAGTATTTACCAACAACTGCCCGATGCCCTGCCCCAACAAGGGGAAGCCTTCGCCGACGTGATGGCCGATTTTCAGCGCTTAATTATACCAGGCATCACGCATTGGCAGCATCCCAATTTTCACGCTTACTTTCCTGCCAACAGCTCCTACCCTTCTGTTTTGGGCGAGATGTTGACGGCAACGCTGGGCGCGCAGTGTATGATTTGGGAAACCTCGCCTGCGGCGGCAGAGTTGGAAGAACGCGTGCTGGATTGGTTGCGGGATGCCTTCGGGTTGCCCAGCGCGTGGGAGGGTGTCGTACAAGATACCGCTTCTACGGCTACGTTGACCGCGTTGCTCTCGGCTAGAGAGCGTTGCACCCAACAGCAGAGCAACCAAAAAGGCTTGACGGGCATTACCTTGCGGGTCTACTGCTCTACCGAAACGCATTCTTCCATAGAAAAAGCGGTTAAAATCATAGGCTTGGGGCGCGACAACTTGGTCAAAATTCCAACGACAGGGCACGGCTGCATGGATGCCGAAGCATTGAAGCAGGCCATCGAAAAGGATGTAGCGGCGGGTTTTCAGCCTATGTGCGTGGTTGCGGCGCTGGGTACAACAGGCACTACTGCGGTAGATCCTTTGGCACCGATTGCGGTTGTTTGTGCTCAACATCAAGTGTGGTTGCATTTGGATGCGGCTTTTGCAGGCGTGGTTTTGTTACTGCCCGAATACCAATATTTGTTGGAAGGCATGGAGCAAGTGGACAGTTTTGTAACCAATGCTCACAAGTGGTTGTTTACTAATTTTGATTGTTCGTTGTATTATGTAAAGAACAAAGAAAGCTTGTTGCAGACCTTTGAAATTTTACCTGAGTATTTGAAAACAGCGACCCGTGGAGCGGTGAACGATTACCGCGATTGGGGCGTTCCATTGGGTAGGCGTTTTCGCGCACTCAAATTGTGGTTTGTGTTGCGTACTTATGGGCTAGAGGGCTTGCAAGAGCGCTTGCGCGAACATTTGCGTTTGGCTCAATTGTTTGCCAGTTGGATTGATGAAGCAGCTGATTTTGAACGGTTGGCTCCTGTGGAATTCAGTTTGGTTTGTTTTGCGTATGCCCCTGCGGGCGAATGGTCTGCTGAAGCGTTGGAGGCACAAAACAAAGCCTTGCTAAATGCGTTGAACAAGAGCGGGGAGCTTTATTTGACCCATACCAAAATCAACGGACGTTATGCTTTGCGGTTGGTCACGGCTCAAACCTATGTGGCACAGCGCCATGTAGAAAAAGCTTGGCAACTGATCCAGCAACACGCCAGAAAAATGCAGTTGGCCTAATTATTAGTCCTTATTACAACAAAGTAGACTACAAACCGCTGCACTTTACACAAACACAGTATAGTTATATTTTTTAGTCAGAATGCCTGTGTATTTGCCTACACGCGCTTTAATTACCCTTTAATGAGTCATCAACGTATACTAGACGAAGTTGCCAAAACGAGCATTCAATTAATGCTTAAAGAAACGTTTTACGGCCACTTTTTTACCAGCATTCTCAAAGACGTATCCGAGCGCACCGAATCCATTGCTACCACATTGGGAAGCAACAACATGATTAAGCTCATTGTCAATCCCAATTATTGGGACAATATCTTAAAGGTGCCTGGCGATGAGAAAGCTACTAAGGACTTGCGCTACGGAGCCATCAAACACCAAATCCTACACATCGTTTTTAAACATGCATTGCGTTTTCCCGAATTTGGAAATAAAAAACTCTTTGGCATTGCTTCAGACTTGGCAGCCAACCAATATATTCAATCCGATCAATTAACCGAAGATGCGATTCGAATGGAGGATTTTCCTGAATTTGAATTGACTAGAGGAAACAGCATTGATTATTATTACAAACGCCTTGCAGAAGAGTTGGAGGACATGCAGCAAGACAACCGAGGTGGGGCAGCGCCTTCGGACGATCCCAATGAGCAGGACCAAGGCGGTGAAAACACCGACCAAGTTCCTTCCCTCAACCAAGCCCAACAACGCCTCAAAGATTTGATGGAAAATGAGAACAACGAGCAGCTGGACCAGCACAAGTTTTGGGACGAGTTTGAAAAATTGTCTAGTGCCGAACAAAAAATGATCGATGCCGCCATCAACGAGTCTATTGTCAATTCCGTTTCGCGCATCAAGAGCAAGGAATACGGCAACTTGCCCGCAGGGCTACAGGAGTACATCAATTTATTGGTGGATTCGCTTAAGCCCAACATCAATTGGCGACGTGTTCTGCGGATTTTCACGGCCAGTAGCAGCCGTACTCGCCTCAAAAATACCATTCGCCGCCCTTCTAAGCGCTACGGCACTAATCCTGGCATTAAAATTCAAGCCAAACAAAAAATCTTAGTGGCCATTGATACATCAGGATCGGTCAACCAAAACGAATTGAAAGAGTTTTTTGGAGAGCTGTATTACATTTGGAAACAGGGCGCAGAAATTTATGTGGTCGAATGCGATACGGCCATTCACAACCATTATCCTTACAAGGGGTTGCCGCCCGAAGTTGTGAGCGGACGCGGCGGTACCGATTTTAATGCCCCCATTACCTTTGCCAACGAGGAGTATTTTCCCGATGCCATTGTTTATTTTACCGATGGTTATGCGGGCGCGCCCGAAGTAATTTCTCGCCGTCCCATTTTGTGGATGGTCACCCACCAGGGCATTGATGCCAATACTTGGGATTTTTTGCCTGGGCGCAAGGTCAAAATGGCGCAACAGTTGTAGCATGCGGGGGCGTATGACCCTACGGTACGCCCCCGCAATACATCTACTCCAACCCTACTGCTCGTTGTTTTTTTCTGAATGCAAGTGCACATCCATTTGCGGAAATGGAATGCCAATACCCTGCGCATCAAATTCTTTCTTGATGTTTTCTTTTAAATAATGAAAAACCTCCCAATAATCTACCGTATTGGTCCAGGGACGGACAGCAAAATTAACAGAGCTGTCTCCTAGAGAAAGAATTCTTACAAACGTTTCTGATGGATTGGTAATTTGCGGACAGGTGTTCAATACTTTATAAATAGCCGCACGCGCTTGGTCTATATCGTCGTCGTAGCCAATTCCAAAAGTCAAATCTACTCGACGCGTGGACTCCATCGTAATATTTTGGATCGGGCCATTGGAAAGCGGGCCATTGGGCAAAATAATAACTTGGTTGTCGGGTGTTTTTAGAACGGTGTGGAAAATTTGAATTTCCTGCACTTTGCCCGTAAAGCCCTGCGCCGTGATCACATCGCCTACTCGAAATGGACGAAAGGTTAATATCATAACTCCACCTGCAAAATTACCCAAACCACCCTGCAAGGCCAACCCCACCGCAAAAGCTGCCGCACTCAAAATTGCTACAAAAGAAGTTACTTTCATACCAATGGTGCTCGCCACGGCCAACAACAACATAATTTTGAGCGAAGCATTGAGCATAGAACGCAAAAACGGGCGCAAGGAAGCATCCATTTTAC
>CAYUZF010000105.1:12052-16792 GCA_964449615.1 uncultured Aureispira sp. | reverse complement strand
TAGTTGGCAAGGCGCTGGGGCGTCGTTTTAGGGTTTTCTAGGCGGTACTTAGCACATATACAGGAGCTACTATAAGTGCTTACTTCCTATTCGATTCGCTTAAAATTATAAAAATAATTCTTTACATGCAAGTGGTAATCGAATTTTAATCCTAAAAATCTCATTTAAGTGCTTCTCTTTGCTTTTTAATAATTCCCGTGTTCTCTTTTTTTGCAAAAATCAACATTTAAAATAAATAGTTGCCGCAGCTGGAATAAGGCAATCTAGAGGAAGGTGGGGCTACTCTTTCTGTACCACTTTTATTGCTTTGAATTCTCTGCGAAAGTTAGCGGCGTGGTAAACCAGCGGTGGCCGAGCTTCGTGCCGTCGCTGCAGAGCAGCCATAAAAAGTCGGGTTTCTACGGGTGTAGAAACGGTGAATGGCACGCCTTGCGTGGAATTGGAATAAGCAGCAGTTTTCAGGTAATCGTAGTACATGGTTGTATTAAAAAGAAGAACACAGCACCAAAAAACAAGTAGAGTACCTGTTTTTGGTTTAGGGTTCCTTGATGGATAAAAGGCGGCCTACTTCGTTTACACGCAGTAGGTTATAGGCTTTGCTTTAAAAAGCAGCTTCCTAGAATGGACGCTTCTTTTCGTTCTTCTTTCTATTACTTAATGACATTATTTGGGAAATTGTTACCGCTGGACGGATTTTTTTTTCATTTTTTTTTATTTTTTTATAAAAAAACGCCTTTCTAACCGAAGCTAGAAAGGCGTTAGTAGTCTTTTGGTAAGTTAAGTACCTCCACTTTATGAAGCGTTCGTACCGCTGTTATGGTTTTTTGATGATCACTTTGCGCTGGGCGTATACGTTTCTATTTCTGATGATAAAGACGTAAAAACCAGCCGTTAAATCGTCGGTATCTACGTAGATGTTTCTGGTACCATCCGCAGCAGTGCCTTGCCGTACAGACTGGCCTAAAGTATTGACCAACTGCCATTCGTATTCGTCTTCCAGAGGCGCTTCAAACTCAATTTGGAATTGCTGTACCGCAGGATTGGGGAACAGTTTGAACTGTGTGGCCTCTACCCCTGGCAGCGTGGTAACACTCACATCCAACGAATCCACGGAACCCGTGAAAATATTGAGGTTGCGCGTCGTTTCTACTTGGAACACCTCTTTAGGATTGGCATTTACGTCCTGTATAAAGCCGACCAGCTGTAACAGCCCTGTGTTGGGGTGCATACTTGGGTTCACATCGGGCAAACTAATGTTAATATCCATGGATTCGCCTGCCACCCAACTGCGCGTCAAGGCAGTTCCTGCGTTGTTGGGGTAATTGGCCAACATCACCGCCATCGTCGTGTGGTTGGTCAAGGTCACCAAAGAATCTTTAGTCACCGTAGCCATAATAGAATACGTGCTAGAAGGCATGTCCTCCAAGGCTGTTACGCGCATGGTTGCTGTCAAACCCGAATTTGGCCCGTTGTACTGTATGCCTGGAAAATCAAATTCTATTTTAAATTTGGCATCTTCCAACATTTCCATATCCAAAATCTCCAACTCGGGATAACTGAGCAGATCACTGGTTTTGTTAGCGGTCAATTTGCCATCAATGCGCACCTCATCGGGGTCGGTAATATTGTAAACAAAACGACGCTGGCGGTTGTCCAGAGGGTTCAACGAGTACAAGGTTTCACCAGGAATGTATTCTTCCGAATGGTACTGAATTAAACTGACGTCTCTACCGTACAAGTTGTTGTAAATACTGTGGTAAAGTTGGCGTTCAATGGTTTCAATACCTGGGTGCCCAACTGCAGAGAAATGCTCTACCAAAACGTGGCGGCTGCGATCGCCTACATATACGTTGTCAAAGGCAAACCCATCGTTGATGTTAAGCAACGTTCCAGGATCAGAAGCAAAAGCAATTCTAAAACGAACGTTGCTGCGGCCTCTTAGGTCATCGTCAATATTGTCCAAACGGTAGCGCGCGTCTTCCCAAGTGACGTTCTCCCCTGTCCAACCCGAAGGTATGGTAACTTGGTTTCCAGGAGAACTGACCACAAACTGATCTTGATACCAGTTGAGGCCTTTGTTGGTGCGTCCGAGTACTTCCCAAGTCTGGGTAGAATCGTCGTAATACTGCAAGACGGCACCGTCTACCCCTTTTTGGGCTGCTCTCCAAACGTCCAATTTAATCATCGGACGTTCCAAATTGGTCAAATCAAAACAGGGGCTGTATACCCAACCGTCTTCTCCTTGTCCATACGTTTGCGTCAAGCGAGTTCCCCAAACGGTGTTGCCACTTTGTACAGTATTAATGGTATTGCCATCCATAATACCCCATTCCCAGAGTGAATCTTGTACCACACCATTCACGCTCAAGGTATCTGCCGCTGCTTGGAACCAGCCGTTGTTGGCGTTGTCAAACGCCTCCGTATACGGCAGCGTATCGTAAGGCACAATCACAGGCGAAATAACAATTCGACGGGTAAAGGTGGTATCGCAACTCCCCTGGTTGGCTACCGTCAACGACGGATAAAAGACGCCATAAGTTGCATACGTATGGGTAGTACTTGGAATAGTTAGGGTATCAGGCAAATTGTTTAATGTATCAATAATTCCATCGCCATAATTCCAAATCACTTGGGTAATGCTGTCAATCGCGACCCCGTCGTACTGCAATCCATAAGGCGCGGTACGCGGCACCAAATCTGCTACGACATTAGAGCAACCGCCCGAAACATCAAAATTAATGCGCGGTTTGGCATACACATAAATCGTATGTTGTATCGTATCATCACAACCCGATACGGTATCTAAATAATAATAGTACAAATCGCGTTTTCCAGCTTGTGCCGAAGGATTGAACAACGAATCGCTTACAATTCCCGAAATTACTTGGAAGTTGTTGGTCGCATCCACAAAGGTTCCTCCGTAAGGCGTGGCCGACAAGGGAACGCGCTGTGTGCTGTCGCTCATACAGAAATCGGAAGGTGCTATGACCCAAGCCATTTGAGGCGAAGGACGAATTTGAATCGTATCAATCAATGAATCTTGGCACACTTCGCCACTTTCATAAATGTAGCGCACATAATCGTAGCGCAATTCATAATCCATATACACGCCAGGCACCGCCAACGTATCGGGCAGCAGGTCAAAAGGTACGCCGTTGATGATTTGGTTGTTAAACGTCACGGTTTCTGCTGCGCCGCGCGGTGTTGGTAAAATACTAGGCGGGTTAGGCTCCGCTTCGCAATATACATAGCGATTAATGGTAGAATCAAAATTGGCCAAGCCAACAAACGACAAATCGGGTAAACTATCTACTACTATATAATAGTCGATCGAATCTCTACACCCTCTACTGTCCGTATACACATAGCGCACGGTATCCAATCCTGGTCCTGCCTGCGAAGAATAATAAGCATAAGCGGTGTTTATGGGATCGCCATTGCTCACTACCCCACGTCCCAATGCGTACGTCCCTGTATCCGAAGAAATATGGTCGGGCAAATCCAGAATGATATTTCCTGTAAAGGGATCGTACAAACCCGTGGTATTGTAAGCATAAATTGGTACATCGGGCGCTGTCTCACAAATGTGGTAGAAGGTATCCGAGCGCGGGGTGTTCAGCTTCGACCCCAGAGGATCCATGGCCGATAAACTAGAAACCAGTTGTTCAGACAAGGTCAAATAAGGCAATGCCAAGACCCTTACTGTATCCGATATATTGTTGTAACAAACGCGGGCGGTATCGGTATAGTGGAACGTCAAAATTACATTTCTATCGGCGAATTCTATCCCTGTAGAATCAGGATGGAAGTAAATAGAATCGGTGTAAATGGTATCCGTAGCCGATGTTAAATCCGAGAAAGCATCTACATAACTGCTGGTAAACCAGCCCAGAGAATCCAGGCTAAATCCGCCGTTGCGATCTGCAATGACCAACGAATCTAAGTCCGCTGCACAAATACTTCCCGTTCCATTGTTGTCCAAGCCTGCAATAAAAGGATCGGTTGTAAAGTTGCGAATTCTAACCTCGTACTCCGCGGTATCTCTACAGCCGTTGTTGTCTTCGTAATAATAATACAACACCTCGCGCACAATTCCTGGATCAAACCCTGGCACATTGGGCAAGAAGACCTTGTTCGCAGAATCCAAACTGGAGGTCAATCCAAAGCCCGTTGGCAACAGGGAATCTACAAAAGAGCCGTAACCGCTGTTGAGGCCTGTTCCGACAGGCGACCCAAACAATGGGATGGAATCGTTCTCACAATAATAGTCGGCCAACTGTTGTCTATTAGTTGTGGTCATAGATACAATGGGCAGCGGCAACACCTCAATACTAAAATTGATGGAATCCATACAGTTGTTGCTGTCTGAATACACGTAACGGATTGCATGCACGCCCACGCCTGCCGTTTGTGCGTAGAAATAGGGGCGTCCAGGGTTGGCATTGGTTATAACACCACCGTTAACGATTCCTGCCCCATCAAAAATAGCCGTTTCTAGTGGCGGCACCCCACCTCCCGTCGGCCAAGAGGTAATGTTCGGATTAACAGGTATTCCGCTGGTTTCATACAATTGTACGTGTACCGTATCGTCGTTGAAACAAAACACGCTGTCTATACTCGATAGGCTCAACTCGGGAATGGGGAAAACTTGGAAGACATCGGTCGCCTCTTCGGCACAGCCATAAATATCGGATACGACATAACGCACATTATAGGCACCTGGAGGGCCAACTTGAGAAG
>CAYUZF010000105.1:11784-12042 GCA_964449615.1 uncultured Aureispira sp. | reverse complement strand
GGCGAAAAGATCGTTCCTGCTTGAATGTTCTGAATAAAGAACTGCGCAGAGTTGGTATCAATGGTTGTTCCTGTTGGATAAAGCAGCGTAAAGCGCACCGTATCGTTGGGCGAAGTCAAGCAATAATCACCTGTTCCATTGTCTGGGCTTACTGCAATGTCAAAGGAATCGGGTACATAGATGCCTGTAGAAGCCGAATCCACACAAGCGCGCCCCGTGTACACATAAGTTAAGGTATAAGAATTATTAATGGGCAAC
>CAYUZF010000105.1:5117-11774 GCA_964449615.1 uncultured Aureispira sp. | reverse complement strand
GTTGTAAATGTTGTTTGCTAACAACTGTCTTGTTCCCGTAAAACTACTACTGATGTAATATTGTCCGCCTGCGGGATTTCCTAACAGTTGGGTATTGTCGTTAATAGGACAGAAGGTAGTATCCGCTAAGAGTGCAGGGTTGATCGAAACGACAGAAGGATCTTCGATTTGGAAGAGTTTGGTGACTTCCGCAATGGTGTAATTGGTGGTTACGGTATTTACTAAGCTTCCGTTAGAAAAATAATTGGCAACGCGTTCGTAGCCGAAGGATAAAGTCAACTGGCTAGACGTTCCCGTTACATTATCAGGTACAAAATAGTACACTTCGTTGGGTGGCAAAAAGTTGACTGTAGTAATTCCTCCATTGGAAGAACTGATGGTCATAGAATTAATGCGCTCCGTATAGCGCACATCTGGGTTTGCTGGATTGCCAATGGCTATGTTTTGATTTTCGTAGTATCCATATTGGCCATCAAAAATAGTCTGGTTGCGGTAGCGAACCGTTACCCCTGCGCTAGTTCGTTGGATAAACACCGTATCGTCTTGGCTACACAAATAGGTAGGCAGTGCGTCCAACAACTGCGGTGCAGGCCAAATATCAATAGGATCTACAGAGCTGTTGACACAGCCGCCGTTGTTGATCTCGTAAGTAATATCGTCTGGCGTAATTTGCCCGGCAGGAATCAATGGAATGGTACTCGCCAATATATTGTTGGCCAGTACATAAGTTCCTGTATAACTGTTGGAATAACTAGCGGCGGTCAAGGGGTCGGTTGCTAGTGTCAAATTGCTCAACGGCTCGCTGGTTTGTGTAACCGATATGGGTGTATACTGTACACTGTTCAATTCTGCATCTCTTACCACTACTTCTAAAGAATCTAAAATAGCAGGACAAACAGAATCACTAGCGGTGTAGTTGGGTATATATCTATAGTATACCATCACATTTTGCGCCCCAGCAACATACCCCGTTACACTGTCCAGCAACAACAAACTATCCACCATCAAACTAGGATCAACAGGCATGCCACCTGTGTAGGAAGCAAACAAGTCGCCTCCCGCTGGAAACCCTTCTAGCTCTACCGTATCCAAATTAGAACAAAGCGGTTGTATGGTCGATGCGAGTTCTACCGTAACCGCAGGGTTTTGAATCAAAAAGAAATTAGGTGCCTCAAAACTGTTGCTGGCATCGCTTACCGTTAGCTTACCTGTTCTTGCACCCGCTGGTACGGTTACCGTAAAGCTTCCAGAATAGACTCCAGCAAATTGGGTCAACACAGGACTTACCGCAATGGGAATGGTACTACCGCCCCCTGCTACAAAAGAAACTTCGTCAGGAACAAAGGTAAAGTTGGTTAGTGTAATTTCTATCACATCACCAATACAAGCTTCCGAAGAGGGAACGTTACTTTTGGTATTGGCAATGTCTATTTCTACTGCCCCAAGTACTTCGAGGGTATCCGACGTTCCAAATTCACAACTTCCCTGCGCATTGGTCTCCGTATAGGTATACTCAATAACATGGTAGCCCGACCCTGCAACACTTACATTCAAAGAGTCGGTAAGGGTGTCAATAGCGGGCGAGGCTGTCAGCGAAGAATAGCCGCCTCTGCTGCGCAAACTAGCGGGCTGCAAATGATCGTCCAACAAAATACTACCATAGGTGATCGGCACTACTGGCCCCTGTGGCAAAGTAGAGAAATCCAACGCCAATGCTGGGTCGGGTAAAAATTCAGATACGGTTATGGTATCGGACAACACCACGCATCGGTTGGTGTCTATGGTTTGTACAAAATAAGCCCCTGGTGTATCAACTTGGAAGGATTCGAAACTAGCCCCCAATAAAGTATCCGTCAAAGAAAACCATTGGTACACATAGTCATTTTTAATAATACAAGAATCGCACTGATCCACCAATACAACACGGGAGCCGTCGCAAATAATGGGGTCGAACGAGACGCTTGAATCCACGCCAATATCTACGAAGCGCTGCGGGGCTATGGTGAGTGAATCGCTGTCTGTAACGGTACATCCTGCCTTAGTCACAGCTATGGTATAAAGATTTTCGGCGGCATAGCCATAGGCAATATAAAACGTATCTTGGCTGGTAATTAAGGGTTGTCCTCCGAGTGACCACTGGTATGCACAACCATCACAGGAGTCTACTTCCATAATTACTTCAGAAGTGGGACTACAGATTTTTTCTGCCGAACGTCTAATCTCAGTAGAGATATTTATTTCCTCGAAGGTTATTACCGAAGAAGTATCGGCACAACCTTCCGCATTTCTTACAATAACTTGATAATTGCCCGCAATAGAAATGGTCTGTGAATCGGGCCCTAATGCATCGGGTTGCATGGCAACACTATCCCTTAAAAACGTATAACAAGTAGCACAACCCAAACTTGTAAAATCAGGCAATGCAGTAATAATAACGGGATCTCCATTACAAATACTGGTAACAGGCGGTGTAGCGATGTTGGCACTAAGTGTCTGAAAAGTAGCTTGTATGGTATTGGAGTAACCTGTCACACAACGTTCGCCGTTGCCATCGTCAGGATACAATATTTTGACTCGGTATTTTCCCGATACGTTTGTTTGGTAAGTCGATTGTTGCGTGGTATCTGTTGAAATACCCGTTATACTGCTGTCCAATTCCCAAATGTAAGAGCAACCTGCACAGCTTGATGTAGATAGCGTAATAGAGGTAGAGCTACAAACGGTATTTCCAGAAGAAGTCATTACAGGAGCAGGATAAGTCGTGTCCCTTACTTCTATAATATCAGAATCGTAAGTGCATCCAGAAGCAATATCTTCTACCGTTACAAAATACCCCCCTGCTTGGTTGCCATTTCCGTTGCCATTAACCACGTACGTTCGATTAATAATAGGACTCGACACAGGTGTTCCGCCCGACTGCGTTTTCCACAAATAACTACACCCCACACAAGGTGAAGTTGTAAGCGTTGAAGTTGCTTCGTCAGAACACAAAGACGAACTACTAGCTGATATACCAGGGTTCGCTCCGTTTGTTGAATTGACTATCTCAATTACATTGGTAAAGGAGGTACAACCATTGTCATCCGTTACGGTTGCTTGATAATAACCAGGTAAAGTAGCAGAAAGACGATATCCCGTTTCTCCTGTCAGCTCTATGGTATTTCTAGCCCATTTATAGCTCCAAGTAGGAGGCGAACTATACTCGGAAGACATGTACAATTCTACGGTACTGCCCGCACATAAATAAGAAATATCCATAGAAGCCGTAGTATCCGTTGAACTAGGCATAGAGGCACTGATCTCTGGCGTAAAAACCAGCGTATCCACAGGAAGTTTTTCAGACTCAATACTACATCCATTGAGGTACGTAATATTTATCGTATAATCTCCTACTCTATTGGTTTGGTAAAAAGAGGTATCCTGTCCTGCGATGACATTGAGAACGGTACCCAATTCTGTATTTTCGTAAGATTGGATGTTCATTCTATTGATGGCCGTAAAGGCATCGTTGCGGCTTCGGTAGGCGTGCTTTTCTACCGTCCAATTGAGCGAATCAAATACCCCTCTGTTGGCAATGACATCTGAATTGCGATAAATCCAACCATCTTGGTACGCCCAAATTCTACTGTAATCATCTACACTAGCAGCAGTATAATTGGAAATGTCTCCAACTACATCCACCACCTCTCCAGACAAATGCAATTCTATCGGATCGTTGCCGTCTATATTTTCCAAAGCAGCTTCTACGTGTATAGCAGAAGTGGCGATGGTCGGCGTGGTAAATAAATTTAGGAACTCTGCGCTGCTGGAGGCAACATAAACATGTGTTCCTGCACTAACCGTACCTGATCCAACAGATATAGAAACAGGCGCTCCCGTTCCTATTTCGTACAGCTCTAGTGTATACAAAGATAAATCCACATCGTTGGCAGCATATAACTCTACGCCTCTTGCCTCTGGTGTAGCGCCTCTGTTCCCATCAAATACCCCTGATATAACGAGGTCTGAAGCATAGGTATCAAAGAAGGAAGTTGCAACAGTCAAACGCGATTGGGAACTGGTGGCATTACAACTTCCCGTATTGTTTTGAAAACACGATGACCAAGTTGTAGGTCTAATCGTCCAATCGGCATTGTCAAAAGAAGTAGATGGAATCCTAGATGGGAGCGTTCTAGCCCAGCCCAACTCGTAATTCCAAGAAATCGCCCCCGTATAACTAGGCTCGCCATACTGGTCAATAGGATTGCCATTGTACAACACTTCTACAGCATCATTCCCATCCAACAACGCTAGGTTTGCATCTACTATTTTGAGGCTGTTGCTAGGGGGCATAGTACCTGCAAACATATTATTGAACTTCGTCAAATCATCAATTGGATAAATGAAGCGCCCTGCCTGAACAGGCATTGTAGTATTAGCTAAAGCAAACGTTACTCTTGCCATTGTATCTCCATTGGGCGTTATTCTCAAACTATAAAGACTTAAATCTGGGATGTAAGTGGTTACGTATAATTCCAACCCTTTCACACGCGACACCCCTGGCGTATCGCAAAATATAGCGTTGATTACAAGACTAGTATCTGGCGCAGCACTCATTCCAAAGGTCTGTATGGGCATTTTTATATCACCCCAAAAATCATTGTCTTTGTCCGTACCATCAATGTTGAACTTATTCTGCCCGTTGTTCCAATGGCTTGCATTAAACGTACTCGATGGAGCGGGAATGTTGGAAGAAGGTGTACTATTAGGTGTATAGTCTTTTCTGTAGGCCCAACCTATTTCGTGCGTCCAAGCAGCATTAAAATCCGTGTCGCTCGCCACGTAGTTACCAAATACATCTTGTAAAGTAGGCGTACTGGGATTGTGGTGAATTTCTATAACATCATTGCCATCTATAGCCTTTGCTATAGAATCTACAAACGTAGGCAGAAAACCAAAAAATTGATTGAATTCATCCAAACTGTCTGTCAAATATATAAAATCACTTGTACCAATCGACATTACAGGAAACTGATACACCAAACTATCAGTGAGCGGCATTCCAGCTGGCCTTACCACTAAACTGTACTCACTCAAATCGTTTATTCCTCCCAATGCATACAACTCTACCCCCGTAGGGTGGTTGCCAGGTCTTGTTCCATGAAATACGCCCGAGATGATCAGCTTCTTTTCAGGAACAAAATCGTAAAAGCGCCATTCGTAAGCACAACCTGCACAATCTATAGTGGACAAGGTAGTTGTATTACTGTCACAAATATTCTGTGTAGTTGCCAAAACAGTGGGTTGCGTAATGGTTCTCTCGCCTACCAAAACGACCGTTGACCATTCAGTACAAACCGTATCGGAATCGGATACTTTAACCAAATATTCCCCTGGTGTCCCCGTGACAAACACTGGATCTGTTTCAAGAGGCATGACTGCTACAGGAGCCGACGAATCATTGATGAACCATTGGTAAGTACAGCTGTTACAAGTATTGTCCACGCTAAGTGTGGCGTCTACTGCTGTTCCATCGTGGATACAAATGTGGTTGGAATCTCTGGATAAAACAGGAACTGCCAAATTAGACGTCGTAATATTCACTTGGGTAGAAACACCCACGCAGCCACCTGAAGTATTGTCGGTAACAGTTACCACATAAGTCCCTGCTGTAAAAGCAAATACATAAGCATCGGTACTTCCATTGCTCCATTCATAGCTACAGTTAGGACAAACCGATAAACTGATATCCGCCGATAGCGTCAAGGGATCACCGTTGCAAATAACCGTAGTCGTATCTCCAGCGTTGTTCAGACTGACGATAGAAGGTTGAGAAACACAAGGCGGTTGAGCAAAAGAAGTGGATAGGAAGAGAGCAAACAGGGCAAACAGGGTAAAGAAAGATTTAAGCTGCATAGTGTCGACTTTTAGAGCTTTAAGGAAACGACATTAAGGTTAGTTCGTAAAATTAATCTCGTTAATTTACGACTAAAATAGCTAGTATCTAGGATTTATTGTGAAAATTATCTCGAAACCACCGATGTTTTATATGCTTTTTACACAATAACCTCTTTGTAAAAAAAAAGTTAAAAGTACTTATAAACAAAGGTTTTGTAGAGTTGGTATAGCCCCCCAACCCACAAAAATAACCCCACAATAATAGGTTCATCTTCTAAAGATAGGAATAAGGTAGGGAATTAAAAAGAAATCGCCAAGCTTTATTTTATGCCTCTTTGGGCAAAGACGTAGGGAGGCGGCGCGGAAAACGCAAGCCATCGATTAACGCTAAGAATTGTTTGCCCAGCGCCAAAGCTTCTTGGCCTTCTTTTTCCAGCGCTGTTTGCGTAGCATCCAGTTGCCGAATGTCGACATCCGTAATTTTTTTTGGAACGGCTAGATAGATTTTGTTTCGACGAATAAGCAACCAATTCTCCTCATTGGGCAGTGCCATAAATTGCTCTACTACAGGACGGCGAACTGCGTAATAGCTGTGCATAAACTCCGTGGTGCTAATGCTGTACCGCGCACCAAAAGCAGGCGACTCAATGGCAGCATTGAAGTGTACCCGTTCCTACTTGGGCAGCTGGTATGGCAATGGCAACAGAGCCGTCTCCCCTTCTGGAGTAGCGGCCAACAAAGTCGCGCCCAACAGCCAGTACGCATTGGATTGGCGCTCCT
>CAYUZF010000105.1:0-5107 GCA_964449615.1 uncultured Aureispira sp. | reverse complement strand
GTAGCCAGTACGTATTCATCCTGTTGGCGAATATTTTCGGGAGCGGCGCCCCAGAGGTGCGGCAGCAAACTTTGAACCGCGTGCAAGCGCCGTTGCTCGGGCAACGCCAGAGTCGTTTCACTTACGATTTTTTTTTTCGCCCAGCGCCGAATTTCGCCGCTCAGTACCCGCATTTTTTCTTGGTATTCTTTGTTGTTCTGCTCGTATTGGGTACGCAGCATGTCCACCCAATACCACACCACGCCTACTACAATAATGGTATATATTAACAACAGTGCGTCAACTTGAAGCGTCTTAACAATATAATATCCAATGTACAAAACGAAGCCGCCTAGAATCGTTTTGACCGAATTGTTCTCACTCAATAAAACATTCCACCAACTGTTCTTTTGCTTTTTGAGCGCTTCGTATTCTCGAAGCAGCGTCTCTTTGTCTTTAACAGGTCTTTTTTTGCGCATGGTTGGTATAATAAAATAGGTAGGACAATTCGAAAACAAACCCCTTTGTTAAACACTCATCAAAACATCGGCTAAGTGCAACGTTTGAAGCGGCAACTGCTTTTGCTCAATATAACCATTCAAGTGCATCAAACAAGATAAGTCGGTAGAAATAATGTATTGAACATCTAAGGCCAAGGCTTCTTCTACTTTTTTCTCGGCCATTGCCACCGAAATGGACTCAAATTTTACGGCAAATGTCCCTCCAAAGCCACAACAGACCTCCGAATTGGGATTTTCCACCAACTCCAGTCCGTCGACCAAACTCAACAGTTCCCTCGGCGCTTCTTTGATGTTGCACTCGCGCAAAGCTGCACAAGAATCGTGGTACATTGCTCGCCCTTCCAATGCAGGCGTCAATTGTTTCCAATTGGTGCGCTCCATCAAAAATTCAGAGAGTTCCCAAAGATTGTTGGAAAAGTGGTTGAGGGTGGCTTGGTCGGCGCTGTCGCCCAACAAACGGCGGTAGTGTTGTTTTACAAAGCCCACACAGGAGGCAGATGGACAAACAACAGTTTGCGCGTCCTTGAAATCGTGTACAAATTTTTGAGCTACATCGTGTGCTTCTTCCCAAAAGCCTGCATTGAGCGCAGGTTGTCCACAGCAAGTTTGGTTGGGATTGTAAGTTACCTCCTGTCCGAGCTGTCGCAACAGCGTGACCATATTGATGGCAGTTTGAGGATAGAGTTGATCGACAAAACAGGGAACAAAAATGTGTAGGGACATGTAGTAAAAACTAGTTGTATTTGAAAGGTGGGATAAGATAAAACAATGGAATCGTAACTTCAAACAATTCGCCAGTAGACAGCTTTTTCATGATAAACGTCCCGTACATTTTACCCATGTCCGATTTTAATGGACTGCCCGATACGTATTGGTGCAATTCGTTGGGTTCTAAGATGGGCTGTATGCCAATCACGCCTTCGCCCTTGACCTCGCGCAACACACTGGTAGAATCCCAAATAAACCAATGCCGATGCAAGAGCTGCACCGTTTCTTCCCCCAAATTTTCTATCGTTATGCGATAAGCATGCACGTATTCGCTCGCTAGGGGCTTGGAATACATAGATTGGTACATTGTCTCTACACTAACCCGTATGTTATAAGTTGTTGCCGTTTCCACCTTGCGTGCCATATCGTTCTCCTATTTTGTACTGTAGTAACATCTAATTGGTCTTTCATACTGGCACCACCCAATTAGAAACATCTCCTTTTTTAAGGCATTGTTTTTCAGGAATGCTGGCCAGAGGATAAAAACTGCGCTACTAGACGTTCAGCCTCAACCAATGCGGTATCCAAATCATTGTTAATCAAAGTAACATCAAAAACACGCTCGTAAGTCATTTCTTCTCGAACGCGGTTGATGCGTTTACGCAAACTGCCTTCATCCTCCGTTTTTCGGTTGATTAGGCGTTGCTTTAATATTTCAAAAGAAGGTGGTTTTACAAAAACAGATAGAGCATGTTCGCCGTAAGCCTCCTTGATGGAGCGAGCGCCTTTGACATCAATGTCAAACAAGACGTGTTTTCCCGCAGCCCATACGCGCTCAATTTCACTGCGCAAAGTGCCGTAATATTGGTTTTCATAAACCTCCTCGTACTCTACAAACTCCTTGCGTTGCACCTTTCGCTCAAACTCTTCCGTCGTCAAGAAATAGTAATCCATTCCATTGGCTTCGCCATGACGAGGAGGGCGGGTGCAAGCAGAAATAGAAAAAGCAACATCCTTTCGGGTTTTTAACAAATGCCGAACAAGGGTTGTTTTTCCTGCTCCTGAAGGGGCTGTAAAGATGATAAGCTTCCGATTATTCGTGGTCTGGTACTGCATAAAGTGGCGTTACAAAACATAAATAGGACAAATCAGCAAGCGCTATTTCACTCTTTAACAAGAACTTACCGTTACAGCAAGCGTCCCTATTAAGCAAGATCCTTATTAGCGTTCTACTCGTCTCGTCGTTATTATACTAAAAATAAAACAGAGATACGTCTATCCACTTCAATTTCGCTGCGATCTTCAGCCTACGAACAAGCGTTCTAAACGTGAAACAAAGGTAATACTTTTTAGTTCTAGTATTTAATAGTTTTCTGCGATTTTAGAAGACTTGTAAAATCGAGTTCTTTTTTTGTCAAAAGCTCCTTTTCTTGTTCTTACTCCCCCCACCTGTTGCCCCTGCTCCGCTGCTCTATTCCACTACAGCGCGATAAAAACCCGTCAAATTCGAGAAAATAGCGACAATTCCGTTATTTTGTGTGTCAACTCCTGTTTGGGCGGTGTTTTTTATAGAGTACAACGCAGACGCCCCAGCACCCCTGTACTGCAAACTAGTTTTGCAACCCTACTTACAATTACCGAAGCTTTCCAACACTATGGCTAAAAAAAAGCGCAAAGCATCCCAAAAAATCCCTTCTACCAAAAGCGTTTCAAACGCTGCAAAAATCAAGGCGGCAGAAACTACATCGGAGAAAACTCAGGCTTCTACTCCTGCCAAAGCTACTTTTTGGACTTGGGACGTTTTTGTCTTGGCGGCCTTGTTGTTGTTTGTTTTCATCGTTCGTTTGCAATTGTTGAGTGTTCCTTTTGAGCGCGATGAAGGAGGCTTCGCTTACATTGCTTACCAGATGATGCAAGGGCAAGAATTGTACACCGATTTGTACGAAATCAAGCCGCCCTTACTCTACCTTACGTATGCGCTGTTCATCAGTCTTTTTGGGCATTCTGTAGAAAGTATTCATACGGGTTTGCTGTTGTTTGATGTGGCCTATATTATGATTCTATTCTTTTTTGCTCGGGCCTTTTTTGACAAAACAGTGGCGCTGGTAGCGAGTGCCACCTTTTCTATTCTGAGCTTAAGCCCCAATTTGTTGGGTTTTGCTGCCCACGCTACCCATTTTGCTATTTTGCCTGGCTTGGGCGGAGTAGTCCTACTCGTAAAGGCTTTGAAAAGTGAGCAAAAAAAGTGGTTTTTCTGGGCGGGAATCGCCTTTGGCACGGCTTTTTTGTACAAACAACAAGTCATTCACTTCATGTTGTTTGGCGGCATTTATACCCTGTTCGATTTTGTTCGGCGCAAGCCTGTCGATTGGAAAAACTGGCTGGCAAGCGAAGCGATTTTGGTGGCCGGTTCGGTGACGCCTTATTTGTTGGTGCTGCTGTTTATGGCCACTACAGGGCGCTTTGACGATTTCTGGTTTTATACCTTCACTTGGCCGAGTGAATTTGCTACCGCAGAAACAGGTGCTAATTGGACAATTTTCACCCTGCAAATCAACAATGTGTTGACCAATCAAGAATGGTTGTGGTACTTGGCTCCTGTGGGATTAATTTCCTTGTTTCTAGTAAAAACACCTCTTCGCTGGCGCTTCTTTGTAGGGCTTTTTACGTTGTTTATGTGTTTCAGCGTTGCAACAGGCTTTCACTTTTACCAGCATTATTTTGTGGTGTTGATTCCTGCGGTTGCGCTGTTGAATGGCTTATTTGTTCGCAATGTGGGTGTGCTGGTCGATAAAATTCTCAAAGTCAACTGGGGCATCGCTTTTCCATTGGTGTTGTTTGGTTTGGCTTGGTTTCAAATTATTCAGAACGACAAGGACTATTTTACCAACCCAGATGCCGACCGTATTTTGCGCAAGGCCTATGGTACCAACCCGTTTCCAGAGTCGCCTATTATCGGCCAGTTTATACAAAACAATTCTCAACCAGCGGACAAAATAGTAGTGGCCTGTTCCGAACCGCAGATTGGTTTTTATGCCCAGCGCGAAAGCGTTACGGGACATGCCTTTGCTTACCCCCTTGTAGACGGCGGCAGCTACATGACCAAACTACAAGATGAATTTATACAAGACATTACTGAGCAGCAGCCCGAAATTTCGGTCTTTACCTTTTTGGGCACCTCTTGGCTCAACCGCGATCCTACGGGACGCCTGTTTAATTTTATGCAGCAAATGCACAATGAAAATTATTACCTTATTGGCGTAAGCGAATGCCGCCCCCAACGCGAGGCAAACGGTTCTATTAGTTATCCAGTCGTTTATAAATGGAACCAAGAAGCATTGCCTTACTTCAATGAGCGGATGGCTGCCGTCAATAAAGGCGAATTGAACATACAGCAACTCCCGATGCTCAGCATTTGGAAGCGCCGCCAAGCTACGGCTACACCTTCTAATTAAATTTTATTCCTGCTATAGCTTAACTTTTTGTCTTGCCCTTCGTTGAATATACTTAGGAGTCGTTGCAACCGAATAAAAAGTATGTCCTGGCATTGGCAGCTAATGGCACAAAAAAAAGAACCACTGTTGGCTTGCTATTTTACTCTGCAATGGATCAAATAGCGGTCTGTACGGCTCAACGACTCGTTCGTTCTAGCAATCCCCTCGAAAAAAGTAGTGTATGGAAAACGAAAAAAGAAAAGTGAATATCCCTGAACGGCTCACCCAACAGGTATTAACACCACAAGAAGAATGTTTGGAAATTCCACACAAACGCGCCAAATTATACATTGGCATTCCCAAAGAACGCTCGTTTCAAGAAAATAGGATTGCCCTCTCGCCTTCTGCCGTCCAAGCATTGGTAAGAGCAGGCCACCGCGTAGTCGTGGAGGAAGACGCAGGCCT
>CAYUZF010000104.1:7785-16843 GCA_964449615.1 uncultured Aureispira sp. | reverse complement strand
TTAAGGTCAACAAGCAAAATTGTATAATCTAAAAACTTTTGTTACACTGTACTAAGTCTTCGTCCAACACATCCAATTTCTTGCGCTGTTTAATGCGGCACAACTCTACACCAATTTCTTGCTCGTTGAGCGCTTCGTTGTTGACCACCTATGTCCCCAAACGAATGCCTTCTTCCATATCTGCGCGCTTCTGCCGGTTGTTGCGCTCCTCCTTCGCTTCTTCGCCTTCTCGGCCATTTTGTCTACGAGAATCTTCATCCTCATCCTGCTCTCCTCCTCCGTTGCGGCCTGCTCTACGTTGCTACCTCCGCCCACGACGATCCTTAAACCAAGCCCCTGCCCGCTCTATAAAGCCATCCACATGTCTAAACAAAAAGAAATCCTTCCACAAATTTATGAAAGGATTCAGATTCTATCTTTTATAAAATGCCCAGGATTATAACTGCGTCAACGTGTTCAAATATTGAACTTGTTCATCAGAAACTAAATTCAACCGTTCATGGTAAAAATACTGTAACTTATCATCATAAACGTAAGATTTTCTTATGTTTATGATGTCTAGAAAACTAACTAAATCAACATGCTTAAATATTTGCCTAGCGTTCTTATCTATTATACTGTATTTAACTAACCCTATCCCCCAGAATAACCGAACGAGCAAATCAAAAGGTACATTGTCTATCTTATCAGCAATTTCGTTAGAATTATTTTCCCAATCCCAAAAATGTTCGCTTTTTAATTCTAGTAAGCATGCTTGCCAGTTATCTGAAATATTTTTAGATGCTTGCCATAATAATAAGCCAATAATTGCGATGTGTGTCCATTCTTTTGTTTTTAATCTCTTTAAATGACTCAAAACGTTTTCGTCTAATCCATTCTTTTGCTCCTGTAAGAGAAGGAGTTCCAAAAGTATTTCACTTTTTCCTTGGGAATGACTTGCTTGTATAAAGTTATTTAGTAATGTTCTTTCATGTACCACTTTAATTATAAAATTAATTGATAAAAATTCAAATTGTGTATCAGCTCCAAATTTTCTTCTATTAGACATATACTGTACTGAAATAGCTATTCCATCTCTCGTTATATCTTAGACAACAACATTCCATGTCCTCTATTGTATAAAAAGGAGAATTGTGTCCCTGTATTGGTAACTATTACAATCTGTTTATCAAATGTGTACTTACGTATAAAATTCCAATCTACATCTATACAATTCAAAAACAGAACTACCTTTTCAAAGTTTGTTCTAGGTCTTTAATTACTCTCTCCTTTATGAAAACAATAATAATTAATACCATGTATTAACCATAACAATTTGCTGGATTTTTCTTTTCCCCTTTCTGCTTATGCCTTCTTTCAATTAGATGTACTATTACACTTTACAAACTACACTAACCTTACTATTCGCTCCACTCAACAAAGATTCTCCTCTAATTATATATTGAGTATTTACCAACTCATCTATACTGTTAACCAGACCATCAATAAGCCCTGAATTATAAATATCTTTATTGGCTCTTTGTTCTGATATGGAAATAGCGTGTATTCTATTCTCTTCTATAACTATGTAAGATACCAATAAATCTCCTCCTTGTATATCATAAGTGACCCAACCTCCAGTTGGCCAATCTACTAATTGTTTTATCACCTCTCTTTCGTCTTCAATAATCATCGGATCTGTTTCACGTTCTTTACAATCATTTAGATGATACAAATCACCTATAGATATTATAGCTCCAGCATTCTTTAATAAATTGTGTATACTATTTACTATAAAATGACTATCCTTTGCAGCGAAAAATATTAAGTTGTCAAAAAAATTACATATTCGTGTTTTTTTCTACATTCCCGTTCTTACTTCTGTCACTCCCTTACTCATCAAAATTAATTAAAGCGCACTTCCCTTCTATATTACCTATTATACTGATTGATTTTAAGGTATCACCGCTGTCTAGTGACATCTTAACTTCTAAATCCAAGTCTTCAAAACTGAGTAATTCTTTTATCAAATTACGAATCGTTTTCCCTCTGTGTAATATATCGTTATTGCTTTCTTTTAATCTACTATCCACTTTATAATTTTTTAGTCTGCTATTCTGTTTAAGTTTGCATCATAAGTGCCCAGTCTAGTCTCTTTTTAATATGCTTATATACCTTCTGTCCAGTCTTACTAACCACACCTGTTACTCTCACAAAACTCTCTGGCACTTCTGCGCCTTTATCATATATTTTCCCTTCGCTTCCATCTTGATTTATTTTTCTAAATCTGCTACAACTCTTCCCAGACATACATTAATAGCTTTTCCTTCTTTATTATATGTTCTACTAAATGATAGTGTCTTATTATCTGCTCCTCCAGATATATTCATAAATATAGTTCCGTATTCCAATACCTCATCATACTCACGTATTATTTCTCCAACTTGTACCTGTATGTGTTGAAAAATCGCGTTAGATGCATTATTTTTACCTTCTACTCTTTTTTTTATATTTTTTTAATGTATTATATATTTCCCCTTCCACTTCTGCTAGAAATGCTCTATCATCTTCTGTTATTTTATTGAGTTCCTTCTCTTCACCTTCAGAAATAAATTTTATATTAGTGACCACATACGTAACATTCGGAGCAATCCGTACCTTCACATCCCCATCCTGCTTGTCCGCTTCTACCCGCTACACCAACTCCACTGCAATATTAATTCCCTCCCGCAACTGCGGCTGAAACTCCCGTTGCAAACGCCCCGCCTCTGCCCGCAACAACTCATAAAACGCCTCGAAGGTCTCTACCCCCTCCGTTGATTGCCCTTTCGCTTCTAACCTCCGCTTCACTTCTGCCGCTATCCGCTGGTGTAGCGCTCTGTCTGCTTCATTGACATCGCCTTCGTTGTCTGCCCTAGTCGGACGACGGCGAATTTGTTCTTCTTTATTGCCTACGCCGTCCAAACGCGCTTTGAGCATAAACGTATGCCACTGCTCCGTCTCACTTACTAAATCTAAACATACAAATCACTTCAACTCTTTTCTATTATTTACCCTGTCTAATCTTTTTATCTCCTTATTGATGGTTTGCATGACTTTTATACAGTCATTCAATAATATAAGAGAACTCTTTGATTCTTTACGTGGACTTTGTTCTTGTGATATAATACCGTAAAGTTTTCCTAGATCTCCTTTTAACAATCGTTCCTTGATTTGTTCTTTTACTTTTTTATTCTTCTTATTCTCAAGCTTCCTTTTAATAAAAGGGGTTACCATCGTTTTATGCCAAAGCTCTAACTCCTCTCTAGTAGTTTCCAGTAATCTTTTTTTATTGTTATCTCCCACTTCTTTACTATTATTTCTCACTTTAGACTATTCTTTGATGGTAAATCTAAGCGGTATATACCACCAAGATAGTCACTAAAATAAAATCTATCAGCTTGCTCCCCTGTGCATATCCCTTCTATTTTGGTTCTATAGCCTTTGTCTGCTAAAGGCAAAAAATGGCCAATTTTATCTCCTGTTTCTATAGTTCTTATAGACATCATTTGACTGCTTACTCCCAAAACCACTAACATAGCACCTGCGTAAGAGGTTTCCTTTGGCAGTGCAGTTGCTAGCAAATAGCTAGTAGGGTAAGTAGGAGATTCCCATTTTTCTAACTTTTCTGTAAAATTATTCAACTGATAGACTAACGTGCGTTGCTTGAAATCATATACCTGTAAACCAGCATCCGTCAGCAATATAAAATCTCCTTTTGGACAGAAAGAAAGGTTAGCTAAATTGTAACTCGTAGAAGACAGGATAGGAGTCCAGTCAATCGTACGTTTATGGATAGAGCCAAGATACACTTTACTTCCCCCTTGTTCCATTTGAGTGAATAAAAAGTAGGCTTTGTTAGGGTGCCAAGCCAATGGACGGGTGTAAGAGCCTTGAATTGGTATATTATGTGTTAATTCCCAATTCGCAATCGAGTAGATTAAGATACTTCTGTCTTCACTCACGACCCACAGCTCATCTATGTGCGGGTTAAGTTGTGCAGCCACTATTTTTTCAGTAGTAGGGTATTGTTGGTATTTAATTACCTGCTTTTGCTGATAATCCCATATTATCCAGCTATCTCCTCCGGCCAAAATCAGCCAGTTTCGATCTATGTGTAGATCTACTCCTTTGTGTACCTTCATGGAAGGATAGGTTACTCCATATGCAAAGGTGTGTTCATGAGTATTCTTCGCTAAATTTATGATGTCTATTTGATGTAGGGTGCTGTTGTGTATGAATAAAAGTTCTTTTATAAAATCTACCCGTAGTTCTGTTAGTCCGTAGGTTTTTTTTGCTTTGAGTTCGTTCTTAACATCATTGTTTACATACCCCCAAATTCGTTCAACTTTATTTTCTTTTATATACATTTATTTTAATTAAAAACATTTTTATAAGCATGTATTACTTCTATTGTTACCCCACGTAAAAAAGCAAATCTACGGTCACCACTATCAGCGGCTTGTTTTATTCTATACATCATAATTTGACAACTGGGACAAGCATCGTAACGTACAAATAATCTAATTTTATTATTTACATCAACCTTATTTCTATTCTTATCTAAAAAGGCTAATAATCTCTCGAATATATGTACTTCCGTATCAGAATCTCTATCTCCATGATGATGTCCTTCTTCAAATACTTGATGTGTTAAATCGCTTAGACTGTAAGCCTCGTTGCCACTTTGAGTCCTTTTTTTCTTTCCGTTCTCGTCTTCATAAGCAAAAGTCTTATTTCCACTAACATATAGTTCACTACTTCCACCAAATAGTAACTCTGAATTTTGGTTTTTAAGTTCTACCGCTGCTATTGTCCTCGCTCCTACTGCTCTATTATTCTCCTCATGTCTAATAAATTGTTGTCCTTCTAATATAACTTGTTCAGAGAAAATAGCCTGCTCTTCTGTCATTATACTTCTGTCTCTAGAATAGTTTATGTAAACAAGATTCACACTAGCGGACAATCTTTTCCTGACTTCGTCCAATCTCTTGTTAGCTGGTATACTTTTAGACACCTGTACTAGCACTTCAGCCACCTGCTGAGCACCAAAACTAGCAACAGCTACTTTAAGAGCGCGTGAACCTTCTTGTATTTGAGCTTCTACCCTGGCATATTCTTCAGGTTCTAATTTTCTACTAAGTTTTGACAGCTCCGTATATACATCTTTACCTTTTTCATTATATTTAATAGCTAGTTTATCTAGTTCGTTTTTACCCTGTATGTCTAGTACATGATCATGCAATAAATCAATATTTAAACCCTGTAAATTAATTCCACTGAATAATTCCGATAGTGTAGCAATTTTAAGATTTTGTTCTCTTTCCTTTTTAATAGCTTTAGCCATTTCTTCTATAGCTTCAGGACTCAAATCATCTAATCTATATTCTTCATTAGTAGCTAAATCAACTATATCCCTAATAGTGTTAGTTACCCAAGCTTCTACTTCTTTGAAAAACTCTCTTCTATTCTTTGAATTTAGTTTATCGTCCCCTCTAGAACTGACTCGACGCTCAAACCTATCCACATCCTTTTGCAAAGTTCCTACTTCGTTATCTCTCCCTACCATTGCGTCCAACAGTAAAAAAAAGAAGTCTTGCTCTTCTGTCAAAGTTCCCTCGATCTTCTTTTGATTGAATAAATCTCTGTAACGCTTAACTGTTTGTTTAAAAGGTAGAAGCTTAATAGCCAGCTTTTTCTTGTCGGACGCCATGTATACCTTGTAATCCCTTCCCTCTTTCTCTACACTTAAAGTATGTTCTTCGCTTCCTAATCTAAAGGTCTTATTTACTTCCTGATCTACAGAATCCGTTGGGCGACGTACCCGCTTCTCCTTCTTTGAGCTCCCCTCACGAGCCTCCAACATAAACGTATGCCACTGCTCCGTCTCTTCCACCAACTTCGCATCCAACTCCTTCAACCCTTCCCGACGCTCTAGCTGCTGCAACTCTACTTGGATCTGCTCTTCGGTTAAGTCTTCCCTGTTAAGTACGGCGGTACCTAAACGTAGCCCTTTTTCTAATTTGGCTTTGTCTGCTGCCGTTTCCTCCCCCTCTTCTGACTTGTCCTCATCCCGCTCCGCTTTCTTCTTGTCCCGCTTCTCTTTTCTCCTACCCTTCTTGTCCTTAAACCAAGCTCCTGCCCGCTCTATGAATCCATCCACCGTATTTGTAATGCGTTCGCGGATGCTCTCAAATAAATTTTGTACGCGACGTACCAAGTCATTAATTCCTAACAAAGAGGCTAAAAATCCTATCAATACAGGTACCGATATCGCTAGTGCTTGCTCGATCTTTTGAGCCACCTGACCTACTCCTCCCGAAGCAATCGCACTAATCGACTCTACAAACGCTTTCATCATCTCCAGCACCTCACTACCCCGATCTATAAAAAACTTCGCTACATCCACAAGCATCAGCGCCGCTTTTACAAACGCCCCCGCTGGCGTCAACAAACCGATGATCCACTTTATTCCTCCTTCTATCACTTCACTGATCAACATCCCCATCATCGAATCCATTATGGTGGCTTTTAGATCATTGAACTGCTCTTTCATATAATCCCATGCCCCTGCTAAACCCTCGTTCTTGATCACTTGGAAAATTTCAAAACCTTCCTCTATCGCTTGTACTTTACGCTCTCCCAACACATTCACCGCACGCTCGCGAATAAAGTCCCAAGTCATGTTCAACGCCTGTGCCGTAATGCTAAAAATCCCCTCCAAACTAAAAATATCCGCTGGAATATCAATCCCTGCCCCCGACATCGCTCCTGTCAACCACTCCACAAAACCACCAGTCAGGTATTCTTGTATTTTCCCCATAAAGTTGGACAAACCCTGTCCAACCCCATCAATCACGTTCCCCAAAAATCCAATAGGATCCAACAAAATTGCGCTTATGGCATCCAGTGCTGCGTTGAGTACGCTGGTCAGGGCGGCTTTTATTTCTAAGATGGTGCCGATCACCCCATCGACAGCGTCTAGGGCAATGTCAATAAGGCCGCGGTTGGCCGCTTTCAGCGCCTCAATACGGCTGTCTACTTGCTCTAAATTCTCTTTGTATTTTTGCGCCAAACTGTCGATTAATTCCTCTTGTTTGGCGTCTACTTGGCTGTTTAACTCATCAACCTTGCTGTTGATCGCTTCGGCGGCTTTCTCGCCTACTTTGCGCAGGTTGTCGGGCAACGAAGCCACATAATCGGCTACTTGTTGCCGTCCACCTTGTACTTCTTGTTTGGCTGTGGTTAGCTCCCGCGCTACCACTCCCGCAATACGGCGAATCACGCGCTCCATTGCCGCCACATAAATATCTCGCCCCTCTACAAAAAACGCATTGACTTCATCGGGCAGTCCCGTAAAGGCATCGCCCACCCAAGTAAAGGCCCCCGAAACGCCGTCGTAGCGCTCTTCTTTATAGGCATCCATTTTCTGTTTGACATGCCGTTCAAAACTGCGCTGGGCAGATTGTGCGCCCGACTCAAACATGGAGTTCACCCGTCCTTCTAAGCGGCTCAACCGCCCTTCTACCTTAGTTTTGGTAGAGGTATAAATGGCGTTGATGCGATCGGCTACTACTTGCTCTTCGGCGGTGTAGTTGCTGCTGGTGTTTTGCTGCTGCCCGTGAACACTGCCCATAATATTGGCGCGGTCTTGGTACATAGCGCTCATTTGCTGCTCGCCGAGGGCATCCGCCTCGCTCTGGTTTTGGGCAATGGTTTGCTGCTCTTCTCCGCGCATAGTGGTCGCGGCTTGCTCGCTGTCGGTTTGGGCTGTATTTTTAGAATCTAATGCCGATAGAAAAGTCGGTTCATTAGATTTTTGTAGTTGTTCTTCTGTAATTTCGTTGTTGGCAAAATGGTCGTCCACCTGCTGTGCATTGCTTTGCAATGGTTGTTCTACACGGTCTTCGTTCAACGGTTTAGGAACGGCTTTTTCTGCACCTACATCTCTAGGATTTCTACCCACATCTGCCCGCGGTAAGGGCGTGACTTGTTTGCTGGGAATGCCCGATGTATCGGGTTGTTCTTGGGCAGCTTGCTCCAAAGGCCCCACCGAGCGGTCTTGCGCACTCGATACGGTGCCCGTTACTGCGCGTTTCACTTGCCCCACTTTGCCTTCAAAATTATCCGCCTCCTCTTCGTTTTTAGGCATAATAGCCTCTACCCGCTGCATCAAAGCTCGAATAAAACCTTCGGTATTAAACTCGGGCGTGTCTTGCCCTTCTATTTTTTCTACTTGGTTGCCCTGTGCTACACTTTCGCGTTTATTGGTAGGCTCTACCGCCGCACGCTCGGCCTCTTGTGTTTCATGTTCGGCACTTTGATGTTCTTGCTCCTGGTCGCCCTCTGTGGCTACGCTGTCCGTCACGGCTTGAAAATCGGGGTCGCTTTCGGGCGTGGCTAGAGGCGTTGGATTGGGCTGTACGATTTCGGGGCGGGCGACCGAATTTTCTACAGGCGCTTCGTTGGTGGGGGCTACTTCTTCTACTTCGCTTTCGCCGCTGGCCACGGGTTCCATACCTATATTGCTTGGGCTGGACGATGCGGGCTGGCGACTGATTGCTGGTAGCACCTCTTGTGTTGTTGCTTCCGTTTCGTTTTCCGTGGTAATATTAGAATTTTCCTCCGTAGTTTCTGTATCAGAATTAGTAGAAGTGCTTTCGTCAGAAGTGTTGGTTGTTTCTTCGGTCGTTTCAGGTGTTGCTTCCGTTTCTTGCAGAGCGCCTTCTTCCTTGTTCTGAGGTTGTTCTTGTTTTAATTGCCGAACAACGTCTTGCAAGACCGCTGCTAATTGTCCCTCCTGCCCTGCTGCTATATGAATGTTGGGGTACTCATTTAAGGTTGCTTTGCCCGCTTCTGCTGCTTTCTGAGAATTGTAATGCACCCGCACGTCTCGTAGAGAAACACTGGAAGCGTACTCGATACCCGCTTGCAAGTTCTTAGGAATCCCCGTTGCCTGTGTGGGCAATAAGTGGGCATTTTCTTGGGCTTGGGTACTCGTGTTGGCCAAGTGCTGCCACTGGGCGGCCTCTTGCCCCTG
>CAYUZF010000104.1:0-7775 GCA_964449615.1 uncultured Aureispira sp. | reverse complement strand
CCCCTGAATACTATTGTCTGATAGGGCTTTGAGTTGGCTTTCTAAATCGGTGGGGGCTTCGCCGCCGCCTGAGCCGCCTGTAGGAGTTGGTGGAGGGGTAGAAGAAGAAGATTGGTCGTTGGATTCCACCGTATTGATGGATTGTTGTTCTAGCTGTTGAACGTCGTGTTGTTGTTCGTCCATGAGGAGGTATGATAAGTTAGCAAGTAGGGGCTTTTTTAACGCTTTAAATTTACGACAAAAAAATCACTTTTGCAAGGGGGTAGTAGGGGCAACGGCCATTGCCCCCTACTACCCTCTCCTACAATGCCTCCCCTTACTTCTCTTTGGGATCCACTACCACAGGCTCATTTTTTTCATAATAGACTTTGATGTACTCTGCTTGGTCAAATTTGGTCAACAACACCTCCGTGCGGCGGTTGCGCTGGTGTTCGTACTCGCTGCAATTGACGCCATCCGCACAAGGATTGCGCAAACGCTGCTCTCCGTAACCCACTGCGCGAATTCTATCCCCAGCAATGCCTTTTTTCATCAAATACTCCCTAGCCGATTTTGCCCGATTGGTAGACAGCGTATTGTTGTAGCTGTCGGTTCCTCGGCTATCGGTATGAGAAGATAACTCAATTTGCATGCTGGGAAACTGCTGCATCAAAGCCGCCAAGCGATCCAAATCGGCGGAAGCCTCTTCTCGGATGTAATATTTATCAAAATCATAAAAAATATTGCGCAATTCTAATACATCCCCCTCTTTTAAGGTCTCTGTAATGGTACGTCCTGCAATGTTGATCGGCTCACCCAAACGGTCAAATCCTGGCGTCAGCAACAATTCGGTAACAACGGGTGCGCAGTCTTCTGGTCGGATGAGGGACAAAACTTTATTGGCACCAATAAAACGATCTTTGCGCGCTTTGAGGACATAATCACAACCACATTCTAACGCAAAAGCAAAACGGCCTGTCTCGTTAATGGTATAAACTTGATCTTCGCCCGTACAGCGGTTGAGCAGCGTTACCGTAGAGCGCGGCAAAGGACGGTTGTATTCTTTGTTCAGCACGACACCCGCTACATAGGGTTGCCCGCTGGGCAATGGGCGTCCATCTGGGCCTAGCAACTGACTGGGTTCCATTGGAAAAGCCGTTCCTTGATTGGGATTGTCTGGATTTTCTGCTGGATTGCTTGTCCCACTGCTGTTGTTGTCAGAGCCGTTGGGACGACTGGACCGATCTATAATATTTAGCTGGCTTGCCAATAAATCGCCACGCTTTGAAATACCTACACAAAACTCCTCCAAATCGGCTTCCGCAGGCATGGTAAAATACTCCTGTACCGTTACGTATCCTTCTTTTTCTACTTCCAACAAATACGTTTCTCTAGCGTACATTTGGTATGGAAAAACGCCCTCGTCGTTGGTGGTATTGGTTTGCCCAATAATCTTGTTGCCTGCCTGGTCGCGCTCGCCTTCGTTGGCCGAATGCACTTGAATGGTATACTCGTTTTCTGTGCCGCGCACTGGGCTAAGGCTTAAAATGAGGTTTTGCCCTGGCTGTAAACCCAGTTCTTGACGCCGCTGCGCCGAAAAATTGTTGCCATTGGTTGGGCGGATGCCCACACGGGCATTTTCCAACCGCTCATTGGTTTTCTTATCGTACACACAAATTTGTAGAGGAAATTTCGGGCGTGGTTTTACCGATTCTAAACTGCTCGTTGCTTGAATGGTAAACTGGTAAATATCGTCTTCTCCTTTTCCGCCCAAGCGGTTGCTCGACAAGTAACCCGCTGTTTCTTCTTGGTTGAGAATCAATCCAAAATCATCGTGTGGGGAATTAAAGGGCGCGCCAATGTTCAGGGGAAACTGCCAGCGCGGTTGGGCATCGTTGCCTGTAAACAGAGCCACAAATAAGTCCAACCCACCAAGCCCGCCGTGTCCTGTAGAGGAAAAATACAAACTGCCATCGCTGTACAAATAGGGGAACACCTCGTTGCCTGCGGTGTTGATCTCTGACCCCAAATTTACGGGTGTTGTCCAGTAATCGCCCACCCAAAAGCTGCCGTACAAATCCATTCCTCCCTGGTGGCCTTCTCCTTTACTACTCGAAAAGACCAAGACCCGTTCATCTGCGGAAAGGGCAGGGTGGCACACGTCGTATTCGTCGCTGTTGAAGGGCAATTCGGTAATGTTTTTCCAGCGGCCTTTTTGTTGCTCGGCAGTGTATATTTTCAGCTTGGTGATGCGGTCTTTGCTACTTTTGCGCTTGCCGCGCACGTAGTTGTTTCTAGAAAAGAAAATGGTTTGCTCATCGTCTGTAAAGGTGACTGGCCCTTCGTGAAATTTGCCGTTCAACTCGTCCGAAAATGGGCGGGGTGCTAGCACTTGCCCTTCTTTAATTGGAGCGAAATACAAGTCCATACAGTTATCGTCGATCCATAAGTCTTTCTGGTTCATGCTCGCATCCCCTCGTGTAGAAACGAATACAATTCCATCGTCGTAAAAGGTAGGACTAAAATCCAAATCGGGCGAATTAAGCGCTTCAACATTGTACATATTGACAATTCCCTTAGCGCGAAAGCTATTTACTTGATTGCAGGCCTCAAAACCTTCTTCGGCGCGCTCGTCCTGAGCCGCTTGCATCTGTTCTTTAGCATAATAATATTGCTCGGCGGCCTTTCCGTAAAAGCCGTTGGACTGCAACGCTTGAGCATAGTACAGGCGGTAGATTGGATCGACGCCTTCGAAATTCAACAAGGCTTGGTAAGCCCGTTCGGCATTTTTAAAATCAGCCGTTTTGCGGTAGCTTTCGCCTAATTTACGCAAAGTTTCTTGGTCGTAACTCGTCCAACTACTGCCCCCTTTGAGTTGTATGTATTGGGCGTAGGCCAAATTTTCGTAATAGCGGTTGGCTTTGGTATCGGTGTTTTGGCTCCAAGCCCATTGCCCAAAGCATAAAACAAAAAGTACGGTATATAGAATTTTCATTGTCATTGGTTTAATCAACGTCATAGCTACTAAAAGAACCTTGGATTGTGTAAGCGTTTACCTTTCTGGCAACAGAAACAATACTGCACCATCACTTCAAAACTTCCTGCATTGTAGGTTTGTAAGGGCGTGAGCGTAAAATCGTACGCTGCTGAAATCGTAAACTGGGGTACAATGCGCCATTGTAAAATACCATCTATAGAATCACCCACGCGGTAGGTGGCTCCAAACAGCACTTTCTCAAAAAAGACTACACTTAAATTGATGTCCGCATCAAAAGGGGTGTTGGGCACGTACTTCAACATTACGTTGGGCTGCAAACTGACGTTCTTAGCAATATCAATAGAAACACCTCCTGTTAGAAAGTAGTGCTGCGTTAATTCTGGCTCAATCGTTCCTCGATTATTGGTGTTAAAATCAATGCGATTTTTGAACAAACGCGGCATAGAAAAACCCAAGTACCAAGTGCGCGCTTTGTAAAACACCCCTGCGCCAAAATTGGGCAATACCTTGCTGTTCTCGGCAGCGGGTACCGATTGGTCCAAGGTCTGTGTCAATTCGGCATTGTCCCAGCGAATGCTCATGTAAGAGAGCGATCCGCGCAAGCCAATACTCAGCGAAGCTTCATTCTTTAGCGCAATTCTATAGGCGTAATTGAGGTCAAAATTCCAGCGATCCGACAAGCCGATGCGGTCGTTGGTTACCGACAAGCCCACGCCCATACGCCGTTTCCAGACGGGTGCGTGTATGTTAAACGTTGCCGTTTGGGGCGCTCCGTCGATGCCCACCCATTGATTTCGGTACAGCGCTTGCAAGCAAAGCGCTTCTTTAGCCCCTGCATAGGCGGGGTTGTAATACAATTTATTGAACATAAATTGCGTGTACTGAGCATCTTGTTGGGCGTACAGCCCTAGCGCGCTCCATACCAAAGCCGTTGTTAGTAAAATTCTAAGCATGCCTCTTGTGGTTTATAGTTCTTCAATTTTTTTCTATTTAGGGGTATTAGGGACGCGTTGTAGGGCGTCCCTGAAGCCCTTACCGCCGCACTTCTAAAAAGCCCTGATAGCGACGGCCATCTTCCAATTCCATAATATAGAAATACGTTGCATCGGGAACTGGTCCTCCGTTAAATGTCGCATCCCAGTCGTTTTTGTAATTGTCATTTTGGTACAATACATCTCCCCAACGATTAAAAATCGTCAGTTTGGTGCCGTCTAGCCCATCCAAACAAGGCACAATGAACGCATCGTTGGTGCCGTCATTGTTGGGCGTCATGGTATTGGGAAACACACATTCGTCCCCACCCTGCACATCGAGCAGTACCAAAGCCGTATCGCAGTAGATTGCAGGACAACTCGGGTTGCACAACTGGTAAATAAACTGTTGATCCACCAAAACATCTTGCAGTAAAATATCAAAGGTTCCATCGCCCAAGTTTGTCAAGCGCCCGCTGCCGATGTCCTCCGTGATGCTAATCACCCAATTGTTGTTCAACTGGTCGTTGGGCAGCACATCAATTTGGTTGCCTTGACTGTTGTAAATCACCACAAAGCTATCGGCATTGGCAATGGGTGCGTTGTCGGTTGTTATAACAATAGTATCGGTAGAATAATCGCGGCAAGCGCCATTAGAAAGCGTCCAAATAAAAATATTGGCGCCCAACTCCAAATTGACCAATTCGGTGCGCGTGCTGGTTGGCGTCACAATGGTAGCCGTCGAGGTAGTTGTCCACAAACCTGTTCCTACGCTAGGCGTTGTAGCCGTCACAATGGCCGTATCTATTCCACAAATCACAAAATCCTCGCCTGCATAAGCCGCATCAGTCGGTAAAGAACTTACCCGCACTTGTACCTCATCGGTGTCATAATCCACACAAAAGCCATTGCTCAACGACCAAGTAAAGGTATACGTAGAATCCAACTGCAAGCCCCGTACAAAGGTGGTTGGGTCGGTCACATCATCGATGACGACGCCCGCACTTGCTTGGCTGTTGGATTGTATCCAGCGCCCTGTGGCTACGCTTGGCGTGGTGGCCATCAACTGCGCGGTATCCGCCTCGCAAAGGGCAATGTCCAGCCCTGCATTGGCCGTATCTACGCTAGTAGTAGGCGTTACAATGATCAACATGGTATCTATAGAATATTCCAAACAACTGCCATTACTCAACGACCAGTAAAATTCAGATGTGCCTACTGGCAAATTCACAATCGTAGAGTTGTTCAACGTTGGGTTGATGATCACTGCCCCGCTGTTGGTCGTCCATTCACCTGTACTAAAGACAGGCGCAGTCGCGTCCATAATAGTGCTATTCCCTGCACACAAGACAATGTCTGGCCCAGCATAAGCGACTTCGGGCGGTAGCGCATTGATCGTATACGTTACCTCATCGCTGCTAAAATCAGCACAACCCAACGTAGAGAGCGTCCAGGTAAAGGTATAGACCTGCCCTGCTACAATGCCCGTTACCGAAGAATTGGGGTCGGTTGGATTGGTGATAACAATGCCCTGGCTGGCCTGGCCTGCACTCTGCGTCCAAACACCTACACTCGTCGTTGGCGGCGTCGCAGTCAAAATAATAGAATCTACCCCACACAATACTTCATCAAAACCAGCAAAGGCAAGATCCGTACTCAATGGCGATAAAACAACTTGTACAGAATCGGTCGAATAATCCACGCAAGCCCCGTTAGAAAGCGTCCAGAAATAGGTCGTTGTATCTTGGTTGATATTGACCACTAAAGATTGCGGATCCATCGGTGTAGTAATGGTTGCTGAATCGTTTGTTGTCCAAAAGCCTGTTCCAATAGGCGGCGTTAGACCGTTCAACCGTGTTGAATTTCCTCCACACAAGACGGTATCTTCGCCTGCGAAGGCCACATTGGTGGGTAGAACATCTATGGTAATTAGAGTTTGGTCACTGGAATAATCCACACAGCCGCCATTGGTCAGCGTCCACGTAAAGGTATACGTTACTCCTGCCGTTAGGTTGCTCACAGTTGTGTTAGGGTTCGTAGAGTTGTTAATCACGGCACCCAAACTCGCTTGCGAAGGCGTTTGCGACCAATAACCGCCGCCTATATTTGGAGACGCAGCGTTTAAAGTGACCGTACTTTGGTTGCAATACGCCGAATCCAACCCAGCGTCTGCTATATCCGAAGAAGGTGCAGTAACGGTAATAACAACCGTGTCGCTGTCGTAATCCAGACAACTGCCCGAACTCAATGTCCAAACAAATACATTTGGCCCATTAGACAAGCCCGATACCGTAGAGTTGGGCAAAGTAGGATTACTTATGGTCGCCGTAGACGTCGTTGTCCAAAAACCTGTAGCAATGGTAGGCACCGAAGCGCTCAAATTGGCCGTGGTAGCCGTACCACACAAATTAATATCGTTGCCTGCAAAAGCGTTGTCAGGCGGTGTTGCGTTCACCGTTACGGTGGTGATGTCGCTAGAATAGTCCAAGCAAGTACCATTACTCAACGTCCAAGTAAAGGCAAAGGTCGTTCCTGCCGATAAACCCACAATTTGCGTGTTGGGATCGCTGGGACTGACAATAACTACCCCTTGTGCCGCTTGTGCGGCCGTTTGTGACCATTGCCCTGTTCCAGCGCTTGGTGTACTAGCAGCCAAATTCACCGCATTGACACTACAAACTACTTGATTCAAACCCGCATCAGCAGTGTCGGTAGTCGAGGATACCACGACTAGCATCGTATCGGTAGAATAATCCTGACAAGTGCCGTTGCTCAAGGTCCACACCAACACACTGGTGTCTTGTGGCAAGTTGGTTACCAACGTATTGGCTAGTGTTGGATCAATAATAATTCCGCTTGAACTGCTGGTCCAAAGGCCTGTCCCATACTGCGAGGCAAAAGCCGCTAGACGGGTGCTGTTTTGGTTACAAATTAAAATATCTGTTCCCGCATAGGCGTTGTTGGGTGGCGCTACGTCAATGGTAATTTGCACCACATCGCTGCTGTAGTCCCCACAATTGCCGTTGCTCAACACCCAAGTGAAGTTGTATACTTGCCCTTGTTGCAAGCCCGTGACCGTCGTTGATGGGTTGTTGGGGTTGGTAATTAAAGTACCTTGCCCTGCTTGTGCGTTGGTTTGTATCCAACGTCCTGTAGCCGTTGCAGGTACGGCAGCCGTTAAGGTAGCTGTTGTCTGTCCACACAAGGCTTGGTCTACGCCTGCATCTGCCACGTCGTTGCTGGTTGGAGTCACCGCTACTTGCATAGAATCGGTAGAAAAATCGCGGCAAGCACCATTGCTCAAGGTCCAGAAGAAAAGAGTTCCTCCTGTGGGCAAATTGTACACGGCACTGTTGGCAGCAGTTGGGTTAGCCAGCGTAGCGCTGGAAGTTGTTGTCCACCTTCCTTGTGCGCCAATTGCTACCGTCGCTGCTAAACTGGTGTTGCTGCTGTCGCAAAGATTTTGGTTGGTTCCCGCAAAAGCGGTGACACTAGGAATAGTATCTACGACAGCCGTGGTCAGTGCCGAAGCTACACTCTCACAACCATTTTGTCCAATAATAACGTAGTAGTCGCCTGCCTCGCTAGTCGTTGCGTTGGCAAGAGTCAAGGTTTGTCCCGTTCCAACAACACTGCCATTGGCCAAATACCAAGTATACATACTGCCAATTGCGCCTGCGCCAGCTGTTAAAATTAGGTCACTGCCTTCACAAATTGGACTGTTGTTGTTGGTAATAATTGGCGCTGCGGGTGTCGGGTTGACCGTTATTTGCACACTTGTATCGCCACTTCGGCAACCGTTGTTATCAATAATAAATAACGTATAC
>CAYUZF010000103.1:14017-16874 GCA_964449615.1 uncultured Aureispira sp. | reverse complement strand
CATCAGCGTAGGACTCGGTAAAAATATGGCGGCAAACGCCACTTTCCAATCCAACTCTGCCCAACTCGGTGTTTTTAGATAGAATCCTTCGTCCCCCCAACCCATTCCTACATAAGTGGTTCCTTCGGGCACATTCAATTGCGCTAGAAATTCTTTATCCAATGCCTCTACTGGCAAAACAATGTCCACATGTACGCCATTGGTACTCACAAAAAAGTGTTCTTCCTCGCCTCGGCAAGAGGGCGGTGCGGGGGTGGTTGTCATGGTGGATAAAAACCAAGCAAACAGTAAGTAATTCAGCAGCAACACTAGTAGAACTACGAGTATAATTACCAGTGTTTTTACTAATTTCCAAACAACAATACTCATGTCGAACTAGGATTTGTACAAAAGTTAAGTAGAAGAGTCGCCACAATATAACAAATTTTATTAGGTCAAGTTGCAGCGCTGTTTTGTAGTTTTTATTACCTTGATCCAACTAGAACAACAACAGCATGAAAATCGAACAATATCTACAACAGTATTTGGGCATTCCCACCGCACAACTAGAAGCTTTATCCGCTTTGTTTAAATTGGAACACCTAAAAAAAGGGGATTTTTGGCTCAAACAAGGCCAGTACGAAGCGCGGTTGAGTTTTTTAAATTCGGGCTATTTGCACTACCACGCGCCCGCGCCCCAAAGCGGCAAATTGATTACGCAATGGATTGGCAGCCCTGGCGAATTGGTGGCCGATCTATCCCCTTTGATGTTTCAAGCGCCTGCCCGCTGGAACATAGAAGCGTTACAAGCTTGCACCTTGTACACCATTAGCAGCGCCGATTATCGGCAGTTGGAACAGTGGGTCCCCGAATGGCCCCGCTTAGAAAAGCTCTTTTTGGCGCGCTGTTTCACTACGCTGGAGCAGCGGGTTTTTAATCTGTTGTCCCTCTCTGCCGAGCAGCGTTACAAGGCGCTGTGGGCGCGCGATGCGGAGCTGTTCAACCAAGTACCGCTGCGCTATTTGGCCTCTATGATGCACATGAGCCCTGAAACGTTGAGCCGAATTCGCGCAAAAAAAGCAAACTTGATGTAGATCAAGTCAAGTCGATTTCAAAGCCTGTAGTTTTGTGTTTGTACAATCATTCACGCTTTATAAAACAACTAACATGGCTTTTAGAAAACACGTATATACACAAATTCACCTGCCTGCTACCCCTGCCCAAGTTTGGTGCGTCTTGAACGATACCCCTGCTTATCCCGATTGGAATCCGTTTATTCTTCAACTTGCGGGGCGTTTGGAGCAAGGCGCGGTATTGGACGCACAGATTCAGAACATGCGTTTTCGTCCTACGGTCTTGCAAGCGATTCCCAACCAGCTTTTGAAATGGCGGGGCAAATTATTGATAAAAGGACTTTTTGATGGCGAGCATGTTTTTCGCTTAGAAGCGCAGACCGATGGCAGCACACTCTTGCACCACGAAGAATATTTCAGTGGCTTGCTGGTACCGTTATTTTCCAAACAACTGGACGGGGCGACCAAAGCAGGTTTTGAAGCCATGAACCAAGCGCTAAAACAACGCTTGAAAACGCTGTCATTGAGCGCGTAGCATAAATTTATAAAAAGCTAAATTTTAGAGCAACGTTTATTTGACTTTTGTTTATAATTATAATACCTTGCTAAGTATTACTAACAAACGAACACGATCTATACTATGGCAGCAACAGCACTATCAATTTACCAAGCGTTTACCGCTTCTATTTTAGCAAATGATGAGCAGTGGAAGGCCCTTTTATCCGAAGAGGTTTATTTAAAAGGCCCTTTGGCAGAGGTTCAAGGAAAGGAGGATTTTATTACCCTTAATTCGCCCTATTTCAATTCTATACAAACTATGGAAACGCGGCAGCTGCTCCAACAGGGCAATACCATCGCCACGCAGATTACAACAACACTACTAACACCTACGGGAGAAACCATCCAGTTTGACGTATCAGAATGGTACACTTTTGAAGACGGGAAATTGAAACAACTCCGCGTTTATTTCGATTCCAAAGCACTAGCTTAACAACATATACCCATACAAAAAAGCGAAAGTTTTCCATTGCAGGTCTTTGGAAAACTTTTTTTGTGGTGATGGCTCTAGTTTTCCTTATTATTAAAGATAGCATCACTATCATTTCTAAAATTAAATCCTACCTTTGTAAAGGTAAAACCATTACCAACAGCCACTATCAACTATCTTTTACGCCCTCTAGTAGCGCTTGCTGGGCTTTGTCCTACGGGCTATTTCTGTTCCAATCTATTTATCATCTTTAGGATTCCTTGTATTTTGGGGGATCTGCGTTACCTTTTTTTATATGAAAGATCACCAAGATTTTAGTCCGCTGAAGAATTTCGGTTCGGATATTCCCGCCAGTATTATTGTATTTTTGGTAGCCATGCCGCTTTGTTTGGGTATTGCGTTGGCTTCTGGTGCGCCGTTGTTTTCTGGTTTGATTGCTGGCATGATTGGTGGTATTGTTGTTGGCTTTTTTAGCGGTTCTCCTTTGGGAGTGAGTGGGCCCGCAGCGGGTTTGGCGGTTATTGTATTTGATGCTATTATAGACCTCGGTGCATTTGAAATTTTCTTAGTGGCAGTAGTTTTGGCGGGTGTTATTCAAGTCATCTTGGGTTTTCTCAAAGCGGGGGTTATTGCTTATTACTTTCCCTCGTCGGTCATCCACGGCATGTTAGCGGGTATTGGTATTCTCATTTTCATGAAACAACTGCCGCACGCGGTAGGTTACGATGCCGATCCTGAAGGCGATTTTGCTTTTTCGCAAATAGATGGCCAAAATACATTTTCGGAACTGTTGAACATGTTCAATTACATCAGTCCA
>CAYUZF010000103.1:0-14007 GCA_964449615.1 uncultured Aureispira sp. | reverse complement strand
GTGTGGTGCTGGTGTCTACTATTTCTTTGGCCATTTTGATTCTTTGGGAAATGCCTTTTATGAAACGCATTAAAATTACCCGCTTGATCCAAGGGCCTTTGATCGTGGTGGTTTTGGGTGTTGTTTTGAATTTAGTCCTGGCCAATGATCCCTATTGGAATATTTCTGCGGATCACTTAGTAAGTATTCCTGTAGCGAGCAGCTTGGATGCTTTTGTCAGTAACTTTGCCTTTCCTCAATTCAGCGCCTTGACAGATCCTGCGGTTTACAAAGTAGCGGTGGTCTTGGCTATTGTGGCGAGTATCGAAACGCTGTTGTGTGTGGAGGCTTCAGACAAGCAAGACCTTTACAAACGAACGACGCCTGTTAACCGCGAGCTAAAAGCGCAGGGTATTGGTAATATTGTAAGTGGTTTTATTGGTGGACTTCCTCTATCTCAAGTTATTGTACGCAGTTCGGTCAACCAACAATCGGGGGGAAAAACCAAAGCTTCGGCCATTATTCACGGTTTTCTGTTGTTGCTTAGCATTATTTTGATTCCTACCCTACTCAATCTAATTCCCTTAGCTACGTTGGCCGCTATTTTAATGGTAGTAGGGTATAAATTGGCCAAGCCAACCTTGTTCAAAAGAATGTACCAACAGGGAATGACGCAACTCATTCCTTTCTTGGCGACGATTGTTGGGATTATTCTCACGGACTTGCTCACGGGTATTGGCTTCGGGATGGCCATTGCTATTCTGAGTATTCTGTACAACAACTATAAAATTCCTTACCGCGTTGAAAAATCAAAGAAAAATCAAACCCTCCGTTTAATCTTATCGGAGGATGTTACCTTTCTCAACAAAGCGTCTATTCAAGCTTTTTTGACGGAAGTGCCCAACGATGTCAAAATAATTATTGACGCGAGTGAATCGCACTTCATCCACCACGATGTATTGGAGTTGATCGAAGAATTTAGAATCAATGCGCCGCTGCGCAACATTACGCTAGAGACAATCGATTTGTACCAAGAAAAAGAAAAACACATCCACTCGACGCCGCACTTTACCGTGGCTTCGGAAGATTAAGAGCGGTTTTGTATCGGGCTATTTACGCTCGACGGCCAATAGCCCGCTCCCCCTATCAATTTAAATCAAATGACCGATCCCTACGAAATACAATTGCAGTTTGTGCAAGCGGCCTTGCCCGACCAGCCTGCCGAAGAATGCCGTCGGGTATTTTACGAGGTGGCCAGGTGCGACATTCGCAAAGCGGTGTATTACCTCCTCCAACCCGAGGAACCCCCCGAAACCTCGTTGGAAAAGCTAACCGCTACGCCCAGTTTGGAACACCTAGAGCGCGCCCTACGCCAATACTGTCCCAACAAAGCGTACAAAAATATAGTAAATAACGCTGCTAATGGGCTGCCTTTTCCCATAGAAAAACGCCTAATTGAGCGCTTACAACAATTCAAACGCGCCCCGCGCAAAGCCCCCCTCCAACAAATGTGGAGCGCCGTGGCCGACGACGAGGCGCTGCTTCTCGCCTATATGCAAGGCTTGCACGACTTCAGCCACGAACTGGTACATTTGTGGCCCAGCATCGACAAAACCCTGCTCCACGCCAACGAAGCGCTGGTAGAAAAGGCGTTGGCGCTGCTCATCCGTATGCCGCAGGGCATTGAACGCTCCTTATACCGCATCACCCACCTATTGCGCCAACCCGAATGGCAATTCAAAGCGCTGCAAACACTGCAACACGCCCGCAATTTGCCCACACAAACGGTGCGGCGATTGGTCCAACCGCTTGTAGATGCGTACCGCAACGAGCCCAGACGCCGCGAAGAACTGTGGCCAGAAATCCGTTTGATCAAAAGCATTGCGCGCAACAATCGGGTACACTTGACGCTGCCTGAAATAGATTTGGGGCGCTTTTAGAAAGAAAAAAGGAGGGCTTAACCGTTTTTTTGAAGGATTGGTCGAATAGTGGCGTTGGGGGGGGGGCTCGGGGAAACTTATCGGCGCTCAAAACAAGTTAACAGCTTACAGAGTTTTACTTAAAATAAACTTAGTTAACGCTTATTATTCACCTCAACACCGCTACTTATGTTCTGGATCGCCATCGCTCTAATCACCATATCAAGTTCTTATTTTGCTTTGCAACGTGAAAAATTAAAAAGAGGGGTTCATTCTCCCACACTCGGTAGAGGTTCGGATAAAACAACGCAGCAATTGCGACAGCTGCAAGAAGAAAACAAACAATTGGAAGAGCGAATTCGCAATCTGGAATACATAGTTTCGGACAAAAAAGACTATATTGACATAGAATATGAAAAAGAACAACGCCGTTTGGACAACCAGCAGCAGAAATTTAGATATTAACTTCTAATTGTATTCTACACCAGCCTTTCTTCCTTATTTATACTGTTATTATTATTACTATGACAAACTTCTTAGAAGCATTGATCCCCATTATCGGCATTATAATGGTTTTTGGAATTCCTATTTCGGCCATTCTTACTTCGCACTTGTACAAAATGAAAAAATTGGACAAAGAAAGTTCTGGGGTAAACGATGAGGAATTGCGCGAATTGCGCCAACAAATAGGGCAAGTGATGGCAGAGAATGAACTGCTCAAAGACGCCGTACAGGATTTGCAGCAACACCTGGGGCAAGCCTCCACGCGCATTAATTTGAGCCAGTATGAAAAAGAGCAAATTCGCCTCGATCAAGAAAACAAAGGTTTTAATGACTTGTATTAACCCATCAAAAGTATTACTTTTTTAATAAAAAAATAAATTAAGCCTTTGTTCTATGCCTGCAATTATCGGATTACTAGCACTCTGCTTATTTGGCCTTCTGTTGTACATCTTGAGCAACCAGAGCAAAACCTCTAAGGCAGTATTGGACGATCAAAACCAACAAGAATTACTGATGCAGCAAGTCGAGCAGCTGCAAAAAACGGTGCAAACCCTAGAAAAGCGCCTGCACAATGTGGAAACCATCGTCACCGATACACAATTTCTAGACCCACCTACCAACGGTCGCGAAGCGATTGATTTACAGGCAGAAATTGCCAGCCTCAAAAAAATCATCCAGAAATTACAGTGAAAACAGCGCTTCGATTTGGTTTGCTGCTCTTTTGGGGCGCGGTGGGGTGCCTGCTAATTGTAGGACTGGCCTACACCAGTTTGACCACTTACGAAGCATTTACAACCACCCTATTGCGCCAAGTACACAAGTTGGATTGGCGCGCTTATTTTCAGACGGCTGTATTGCCCCAACAGCGCTATGCCCTGCTTCCTTATTGGTTAGGATTTGGGGCTTTTTTATGGCTCCTACTTTCGCCTCGGTATTGCCGCAACAGTGGACGTTGGAGTCGTTTGTTGGCTGTTTTTATAAAAACTAGCGCGCAACAGCAGCTACAATTCTGGCGACGGCGGGAGCGCAGCGAAGTATTTTTTTTGGTGGTGATTATAGGCGCAGCAGCGCTAAGAATGATCCATTACACCACGCGCTATGCCCTACAATACGACGAAGCTTGGACTTATAACCATTTCGTTTCCAATGGAATACTGGTATCGGCGGTGAGTCCCAACAACAACCATATTCTCTATACCTTATTGGCTTGTCTGACCGACGCGTTGCCCATAGCGGGCTCATATAGTTTGCGCTTGCCTGTCCTATTGGGGGGGCTGTTGCTGCTGTTGGTTTTTTATCCATTGGTTCGGAGAGCAGGCAACCGCAATTGGGCGTTGTTGAGCCTTACTTTTCTAGCGTTTGCCCCTGCGGCAAGCCTGTACAGTTTGTATGCGCGGGGCTATATTTTTCAATTGTTGTTTACGGTGTTAGCCGTGCAAGCGAGTTGGCAATTGCAGCAAGCAAAAAGCAAAAAGAGACAGCATTGGGGCACTTGGATTGGCGCATTGACTGTAGGATTGTACAGCGTACCCACACAGGTGTATGTTTGGGTGGCGTTGAGCGGTTACCTGCTGTGGAAAGGGCGTACTTCTACCGCCTTTTTGAAGGCTTGGACTTGGGCCAATGCAAGCGTATTGCTGTTGACTGCTCTGCTGTATGCGCCTTATTTTATTACCAACGGCAGCCGTGTTTTACTAGAGGCAGCGCAGGCGAGCAACAGCGGTTTTTCTTGGTCGTATCAGGATAAGGTGGCCGATTGGCTGCTTTGGGGAGGAGGTCGCGGCACGCCTGTTTATGTTTTGTGGTTGGGAATATGGGCAGGGTTGGTGCTGTTGTATGTCAATAATAAAATTGGTGCTGCGCAGCGTGTATTAGCAGAATTGGTGGGTTTATTTTTACTCTTGCCTACGGTATTAAATGCCGTATTGGGTACGCAACCGCCTTACCGAATTTGGTGTTTTCTAAGCCCTTTTTTGGCCTTAGCGCTGCTGCTTATTGGCCAAGCAGTACTGCCACGCTGGGCGGGTAAAAAAAGCCTTTTGTTGGCTATTATTGTGGCAATAAGTCTGTACAGTTGGCGCTTAGAACGGCATTACGCGTTGCAATGGAGTGCGCAACTTGATTGGCAGGTAAAGGCTATTGCTACTATTCTTTTGGAAGAACAGGTTGAGAACTGTTATTTATTTTCTAATTACGACAAACCTTTGCTGGAGTATTATTATTTGCGGCAAGGCCAGCGTTTGAACAGTTATATGGTGGACAAAGCGAGCAAACACTACGCCCCTTTTCAGCAGTTGCCCCTCTACGAAGCCGTTTTGTGGGACAGCGAAGACCACGAGGCCTCCCCCGAAGAACGCGCTTGGCTGGAGCGCTACTACCCCATTGTTCGGTATCGAGATGCACGGGTACAGTTGCACTTACCAGCACAGTAGCCATCTTCCTACTGCCCGCCCCGCAACCGTTCTTGCCAATTGATAAAACCACCCGCCTGCTCCAATTCTAAGGCCAATTCTAACACCAGACGATCTGCGCCAACTTTTCCTGCAAACTGCACACCCAACGGCAAGCCTTCGCTACTCTCGGCCATCGGCAGCGAAATAGCAGGGGCGCCCGATACGTTCTGAAAAATTGTAAAATTGACGTATTGGCTCAATTTCTCGATGCTGGAAAAGAAGTTGATGCTCGGATCAAAATAGCCCAACTGCGGCGTAGGATGCGCCAGAACAGGACTCAACAAAACATCGTATGCGCCATGCAAGGCGTCGTACTCCGCAGCAAATTGGCGCAAGCGGCGTACAATGGTACGGCTGCCCCACAAGACCTTCGGAAAGGTCTTTGCCATTTGGCGGGTAAAAGGCTCTACTTGCCGTGCTTTAAACCCCCAGCCGTAAGAAAACTTACCAAAACGCACAATTAAATAACTTAGCATGCTCCAATACGCTAAAAAGTCGATCTTGGTTTCTTGGCTAAAGGGGCAATCAATGGCTTCGACCTCATGCCCAAGCTCTTCGCAAAATCGTGCAGCGTTCTGCACAGCAGCTTGCACATCGGGGTGGCTGTCCATTTGGGTAGGCGTTTGGGTAAACCAACCAATTTTGAGGCGACGCTTCAACGGGCGTTCTATGGCTCCTATTTTGGGTAAATTGGCAGCGGCGTGGTACTGCTCCAATCCCGTTTGGTAGGCAATGGCATCGCGCACCGAGCGCGTCAATACCCCCTGCACTACAATATCAATCGGTAAGGGCTTGGTCGGCGAGTCAACATCACGTCCTCGACTGGGCTTAAAGCCCACCAAGCCACAGCACGAGGCAGGAATACGTATCGACCCCCCACCATCGGCAGCATGTGCAATGGGTACCACGCCCGCAGCCACCAAAGCCCCTGCGCCTCCAGAAGAGCCGCCTGTAGAATGCCCCAAAGCCAACGGGTTTCTAGTGTTGCCCTGTAAAAGCGTTTCGGCGGTAGGCATCAAGCCAAATTCGGAAGTGGTCGATTTGCCCAAAGGCACGATTCCCAAAGAGAGCAACTGCTTCGTAATTTTTTCGTTCTTTTGATGTATGCGATCGCTAATGGCCATTGACCCCTGCCGCGTAGGCATGCCCTCTACATGGATCAAATCCTTGATAAAGGTAGGAACACCCGCCCAAATTCCTTGTTCCACTTCCAGACTCGCCGCTTTCAATAGGGCTGCTTCAAACGCTTCAAACGCAATCGCATTGAGGGCGGGGTTGACCGCCTGCGCCCGTTTTACCGCACAGCGCGCCAACTCTTCTGCTGTAAAATCTTTGTTTTTCAACTGTTGCGCCAACGTTGTGGCATCGGCAATTCCCAGTAAATCGTCTTGATAAGCGTGGATGGTGGTACTCATTGGTGGTGCATTGGACGCGCTCAGCATATCAAAACTGCCTCGAGCGCGCTGAAGTGTTTAAGTTGGTTGTTCTACTAAGAAGAGGGTAAAAACAATACCTTCCCCCATACCGTAAGTTGATTTTTTGCCCCAAGTAATAAAAACAGCTTTTGTAAGTTACGGCTTTTATCCTTTATTTTTTTAGAAAATTTCCTGTCACAAGTTTCTTTTTTTTGATATTTTTTAAAAAATAAAGCGGGCTTTAGAAAACATTTTGCCTCTTATCGTGTTATAACTAATAAGAAAACCGCTGATTGTAGTGTATCATTAAAACATAATTTTACAGACAATTTAGGTTGATTCTTTTTGTAAAATAGAGAAGTGGCTAGATTAAAATTTAATTGACAATTATAGCGACCTCTCCAAACGACACGATCCAATCACCTGAAAACAACGTGTCCCCTACGATTCAAGCTATATTTTATTTATCCACTTTTTAAAAAATAATTATGAAATTCCTATTATTAGCTTTAGCAACATTTTTACTAATCGGTTCTGTATCTGCCATGGATGCCCCTCAAAATGAGGAGAAAATGGTTGCAGTGATCCTTATGATGGACAACGGCGATGACCAAGAAATCTTGGGTACCGTATACACAACTTTGATGGCTGCCGAGAAAGTAGCTAAAGTACTAGACATTGAAATGATCGCCGAAGATGAGGTCAACGATGACGTATTTGTCTTTTCTTTGAAATCTGAAGAGCAGAAGAAATTGACTTTGAAGATGTTTGACGAAGAAGGTTACGAAACTGCTGCCCACAACACTTTACAAGTAGAAGATGGCAACAATTACAACGCCTTGAACGTAAAATCTTTGGAAGATGGTACTTACCAATTCCAATTGACGGACGAATTCGGTGCACAAAAAACACAAACTATTACTATTAATCGTAATAAGTAATAGCGGTATAAGCCTTTAAAAAGGCTGGTACTTAGCGATACGCAAGAGGCTACTCCGAATATAGTTCGGAGTAGCCTTTTTCTATTGCTGTTGCTGCGTGTATTCTAAAATGAAATTACTATAAATTTTTTAAAATTTGTAAATAGCTTTAGAACAGCTTTTTACAATTCAGGACAATTTTTTGCCCTTATCTACGTTGGAGGCGCGTCCCTGCCTTCTATGTCCAAATAGGTTTTCTCCTTGATGTCCTTATAATAACCTACTACTATATGCGTTTTACTTTACTTCTTGTGTCATTATTTATTGGCCTTTCTTCCGCCTCAGCTCAACAAGTATCCCAGTACTTGAATCAAGTTGTGCGCTATGCCATTGATGAGGACAACCCGCCCAGAAAGCTGCATTTGAGCCTCAACAGCTCCGAAGTGCAATTGCAGTACATTCGCGGAACGCGTATTATGATTACAGGTCAAGTTAAACTAAGCATTTCCAATATATTTTTTTTAGAAACTCTAATTAGCAGAGGCCGTTATCATCTTTTTTTGACGCCCGAAGGAGGGTCGGGTTTGCGCTTGGAAGACAAGCCACGCCAACCCATGATTTTGAGGGGCGAACACTGTCAGGAAAAGGTTTCTTATATTCTTTATCTTCCAGAGACGATTGAAACCGTCGTTTTTGAAGATAAAACTACTGGCGTAACCGATGTGGTGCATGTAGAAGCCCGCATCTCAGAATCGCTAACCGCGGCCAAAGCCAACCACGCTAAACAAGTACACATCAAAGATAATTAAGAAATACCCTGTCTTATCGGCATAAAAACAGCCCATTCCGAATACGTTTCGGAATGGGCTGTTTTTTTTATTGTTTGTGATTTTGCTAAGTACAAGCTAAAAGTAAGTTTTCCTTGTTCAGGGGTTGGAGTTGCGAACCAAAGGTAGACCCAATATGAACGCCCCGAGTACATCCAAACGACGTACCATCCTTTACAAAACGCTGGCTTATTATTTTTGCATTAACTATTGATTGGACATCAATAAATTAATACTTTTTTAATGAAGTTATTTAAAAATCAGTGCCTACAGAGAAATACACTACAGGCTCCTGCACTTGCCCCGTTTCTACCCCCCAGGCGTAATCCATGCGGAAATAATGATCCAGCAACACTGTTCGTATTCCGAATCCATACCCCATCAAAATAGGGCGTCGGTAATAGTTGACCACCAACCGCACAGGCGATACGCCGTTGTCAATAAATGTTGTATTGAGTGGGTTATCTGGACTGAAGGGCGATAACCCTTGCCAAGCCGTTCCTACGTCCAAGAACGCGATGAGTTGTAAGTTGCGCAAGACCGTATTGCGCGGAGAATTCCTAGTTAGATAGTCTACGATTGGAATGCGCATTTCGGCATTGATCAAAGCATAAGAGCTTCCATTTCTAGCGTTGTTGTTAAACCCACGTAGGTTAGCAGCCAGCGTTTGGAGGCCGTAGTTTTGCGCATCGGGAAGCGTGATGGTTGTGTTTGCAGTAGGAAACATCCAATTTTCGACACCGCCCAACGAATACAAGATTTTTTGTTGTCCGAAAGAGCTGGCCGCCGCCGCCCGCACAGCAAAAACTGTTTTGTTATCAAAACTCCAATACCGACGCAAATCAAAACCAATTGCAGTGGTCAGGCCGCCTTCTAAGCCGACATTAAAATCCCTGTCTGCGTTTTGTACGGTGAAGGGTTTGTAAAAATCCAAATACGCCTTGAACTTGGTTCCTTTCCAAGCATTGGTATAAATCGAAATGGCGTTGTCAAAGACGTATTCAAAACGCAGATTGAGCCGGTTTTCATGATAAACAGGCACCGCCAACGTCGATACATCGTCTGCCAATATGGCGACTTTGTCCAACTGCGCTCCTACCCGCGCTCGAATACTTTGAAACTTGGTCAGCGGATAAGAGAACTCTGCTTCCACCCAATGCTTGACCGCTCGGCCGCTTGCTTCTACAGTTTCATTAGAAACCGTGTCTACCAAAGTATAATTGTTGATGCGCCCGCGTCGGTAGAAAGAAAACTTTTGGTCGACGCGCCCTTTTTTATTTTCTAAAGTAACATAATACTCCATGCCGTTAAAATCCAGCGGCAAGCGCAACCCTACTTCCAAATCAAAATGCTCAAACACGTCTACAAAGCTGGTTTTGAAGGCAAAACTCAACGGCTGGTATTCGTAATACCCACCCAAGTACATGTTCATACCGTTGAACAGCGGCGTGTTGTCCATCTGAAACGTCAGCTGGTTTATCTTAAACAGGCTTTTGTAAGGGCTTACATCATCGCTGTCCCAAGCAAACAATTTAGTTTTAGATTCGGATAATGTATTTCTCGTAGGGGACTGATTTTGTGGGCGCTCGATTGCTCTAATTTCTTTTCCGTCCTCTACCAAGACCAACGGGCGCACTTCTACCGCTTCTTCAGGGTCTTCAATGTCTTTAAACTCGCTCTGAAACTGGTAATTGTCAATGTCAATAGCGCCTGTGTCTACTGGCGGAACGCTGTCTTGGCTAGGTTCTTCCAATTCCAAGCGCAACGGCCGTTCCCTATCGGTATTTATCGGGGTATTGGGTGTAGGCACCATCTCAATCGGACTAACAATGGCCGCGGTACTTTTTGGGCGCCTTAGCAACCCTCGTTGTTTTTCTAAAATTAAACGATACGTTGTCTTTTTAACGGCTTCCATTTCTCGATCAGGGCGCGCATCCCGTACAAAAATATGGTATTGCCCTTGGTTGTAAATTAAATCGGCCACCTTACTCGCATTCCCATCGTGCAACAAAATATTGCGGCTGTAATCCGTATTGGCCTCCGACAAACCCGACAGCACATAAACGGGACGAAAATATTGAGTATCCACAGGCAAATACGTATAACTGCTATCGGGATTCCCCAAAAACTCACTGCTGTCCTGCAAAACCACTACAAAATCTTCCCGCAGCAACACGCTGTCCAAAATAGCTACATAGCGGTTGTAAAAACCATTCTCATCGCTCAAGTAAGTAAAATGGTCGCCTTTCCCCATCGTAATGGGTGCCCGCTCATTGGCGATGGGTGTCCGCGTCAGGCGCAACAACGGCTGTTCGGGACGGCTGGGATTGTAAAAAAACAAATCAAAGTTGGTAGAGGGCAGTTCCTGACTAAACAAGGACGTTTTCAACGGTGCATCCCCTCGATTAGAAGAGAAAATCAACCCTTTTTGTCCCTGCAACGTAGCAACTGCTACTTCTTTCTCGTCCCAAAAATCATTGCTCAATGCTTTTAGGCTTCCGCCTTTTATTTGATACAAGTCTGTATGTCCGTCTTTAATAGCCGTAGCCATCAAGGTAGAATTGTTCCAAACCGCAATGTCCAGAACACGCTCCAATCCAAAGATCATTTCATCCTTGGACTTATCGCCCTTAATACTTTGCCGGCGTTGGTAAATCTTATCGCCTTTTTCGTGTACAATAATCACGCGGTCGCTGGTGGTATTCCAAGCCAATAACGGATAATGACGCTCGTAATCGCCTGTCAAATCCCGTTCGCCAGTGCGGTACAACACTTTGCGTTCGTTGGTAGCCACTTCTTGCAAAATCACCTTGCGTACCCCTCTGTTGTGTTCTACATAAGCCACGTATTTGGAGTTGGGACTCAATGCTAACTGTTTGATAACAGACTTTTTATTCAGATGGAGTTCCAATTCCCCCTTTACGGGAATGCGGCGTTTGTTGTTGTCGCTGTTGTAACGATTTTTATAATAATTAAACCAATCGCTTCCGACTACTTGGTAATACGTTTTTCCAAAAACATACAAAAATCCATTTTCTACGCTGCGGTTGATTCGGGTGAGGTAGAGCAAGTTAGAAATGGTGGAAGGGCTGTGTTCTTGACTGATAAAGTGAAACAGAGATTGCCCAGCCAATAACGGCTCTTTCTTTGCCAACTCCACAAAATTTTCGTACTTACCACTCAACAAAATATCGCGCAAACGGTCGTCCATTTCGGTATTCCAGCCTTCCGCAGCGTAGGCCACCGCGCCTTGCAAAAACCAACTGGGCAAATTCATCAAAACAGAATTTTGTACCATCTCCTGCAAACTGGTTCCCGTCAGTACTTTCCCTAGCAGGACTTGGGCAAGGCCTTCGCGCATCTGCTGGCGCAATTCGTTGTGATCGCCCGTAAAATACAACTGCATTTTTGGGGTTACAATATTGGTCTGCCCGCCTTCGTTTACGCGGTGCTCAGGGATGCCGATGTTGCTTTGCATATAATCGCTGTAATCGCTGTGTACCACTACTTGCACCTTCTTCTTGAGTTGGTGCTCAAACAAGCGCGACAACTCCACATAATCCAATTCTAATACAGGCAATAAAAAACGAGCTAGTACTTCATCTTCTTTTGCATAATAAATGTCGAAGTGTTCCGACTCATAGCGGTACCAATCCTTTTTTTCGTACTGAATGCGGTTTTGTCCAAACTCTGTATTGAGCAATTGGCCTTGCGTCCAAGAGGGAAAGAGAATACAGCAGAGCCCAATAAGGCAGGCTATAGGCAAGGTAGGTCGTGATAATAATAGCATAGCAATTTCGTAAGTTAGGAGTACTGTTTGTAGCGTCCCCGTACTAATAGAGGCAACAGACAGAAAAATAAGTACTTGGTTGTACACCAACCGATGCGAAGGTGGTTTTTCTTCCTCCACTCCTACTGCAAAAATGTTGCAATTTTGCTGCTGCAATAGGACATTGTATTAATAATAACGTATTTTGGCGGTTGCTGGTTAATTCTACATCTGTTTTTTACCGATTCTACTTTCCAACAACCACTACCATCTTTTGTGGTTATAGAATAGGACACTTATAAAGTTAGCAAAAATAAAACCACTTCATTGATCGCTGTGCTTTTGTACGGCTTAGTAAAAAAACTTATGACACGCGTTCATACTTTTGTTTTTAACCCCTTTTCGGAAAATACCTATTTGGTCTACGACGATAGTTTGGAATGCATCGTCGTGGATCCAGGCTGCTACACCGCGGCAGAGCGACAGCGCCTAAAGGATTTTATTACCCAGCAGCAACTGCGCCCTGTACGCTTGCTCAATACCCACTGCCACATCGACCATGTTTTTGGCAATCGCTTCATCGCCGAAACCTACGGCTTAGAGCTCGAAATTCACGAGGGCGAACTTCCTGTATTGGAAGCTGTACCAACTGTTGCGCAGATGTATCAAATTCCCAATGTACAGCAGTCACCAGACCCCGACCCTGCCCGTTATCTTCAAGAAGGAGCGACCATTACCTTTGGCAACAGCGAATTAAAAATTTTGTTGACCCCAGGCCACTCCCCTGCCTCGGTTTCTTTTTATTGCGCTTCCGCTAATTTTGTGTTGGGCGGCGATGTGTTGTTTCAGGGTAGCATTGGCCGCACGGATTTGCCTGGTGGCGACTACCAGACGTTGATGCAAAGCATTGAGCGTGAGTTTATGAGCTTGCCCGATGATACCGTTGTGTATTCTGGGCATGGTGCAGCAACCAGTATTGGCGCAGAGCGCCGCAGCAATCCTTTTATTTTAGAGTACAACCATAAAAAATAGAGCGCATGGCCCGCACAGAATTAAGTGAATTAGGAGAATTCGGATTGATTGACTTTCTGACCAAAGACGTTCAATTAAAAAATAAATCAAGCCTCAAAGGGGTGGGCGACGATGCCGCCATTCTAGATTTTGGAGGTCCCCAACGCACGGTGGTTTCTACCGATATGTTGGTAGAAAACATTCATTTTGATTTGGTTTATACACCGCTCAAACACTTGGGCTACAAGGCGGTGGTTGTGAACTTATCAGATATCTATGCCATGAATGCCCGCCCTACACAGATTACCGTTTCGGTGTCCTTGTCCAATCGTTTTTCGGTAGAAGCCGTGCGTGAATTGTACAGCGGCATCCACGCCGCTTGTGAATTGTACGGCGTGGATTTGGTAGGCGGCGATACCACTTCGGCCGTACAGGGTTTGACCATCAGTATTACGGCCATTGGCCAAGCTTCTGCGGAGGATTTGGTGTACCGCAACACCGCACAAGTCGGCGATTTGATATGTGTATCGGGCTTTTTGGGTGGTGCGTACGTAGGTTTGCAGTTGTTGGAGCGCGAGAAGCAAATTTTCATGGAGCACCCCGACATGCAGCCCAACTTGGAGGACAAAGACTATATTGTAGGGCGTCTGCTCAAGCCCGAAGCGCGCAAAGACGTGTACGAGTTCTTCAAAACCGCCAAGCTCCGCCCCACTTCTATGATGGACATTTCAGATGGGCTTTCGTCGGATCTGTTGCACATCTGTCGCGCCTCTGATGTGGGGGCCTTTATCGAAGAAAAAAACCTCCCCATCGCCCAAGAAACTTCCGTTAAGGCCATTGATTTTGGCTTGCCGCCTACTACGTGCGCTCTGCACGGCGGCGAAGATTATGAATTGCTGTTTACCATCAAACCAGAAGACGCGGAGAAAATTCGCTACAACATGGATTTGCGCATAGTTGGCGAAATGGTAAAACCTGAGGACGGGATTACACTACATACTACGGGTGGAAAAATTGAGGAGTTGATTGCGCAGGGGTGGCGACACCATTAGGTTTTTGACTTTATTAGACATTGTTCCGAATAGCCTTGCGGCGAACGGCAGCGCGTCCCGAACTTATTTGGGAAAGCCCTCACGACCACAAAGTAGCAGCGTAGCTAAGTACATTGTAACAAAAGAAAGCGGGTATTTTTACAGAGGATTTTTTCCCG
>CAYUZF010000102.1:10026-17406 GCA_964449615.1 uncultured Aureispira sp. | reverse complement strand
AATAAAGCTTCCCATAGCGGTGCCTTGTTGTAGAAGGCGTATCTAAACGAATTACGTTATACAAATAGTCTTTCATGTTCTCTAATTGAACAATGTGAAATCCCACCTGTTCGCCTGTCTTTTTCATGACAATAGTACCATTTGCCAAATAATTACCATCCCATTTTCGCCCTGCGAAGAATCCCAAAAGTATCTCTACTAATAATCGTTTGATTTTAACCTCCAAAGACCGCTTATCTTTGTATCCAATTTCTCTTTTAAGTGCTCCCCACTCGTGTATATGATCAACAATATCCGAAAGTTTGCTAATGCGATTTTTGTAAAAAGCTAGCAATACATGACCGATAATTATAGGCATAGCACTATCGGAAAGTGCTAGATTGTATTCCATCGTTGCTCTTTCTGCTCCCTTGTAAACCAATACACCTCCCAATTCTTCTATTTTATGTATTCTATCCTTTAGTTTGGTTCTGGTACTAATAGTGTTAACCTCATCTAAGTGAGCAATCTGCAATCCCTCTGCTTTAAAAACGAAATTAGTATTACCTGAAGCATTCAACAACGTAGGTTTGCTTCCCAAATAAGATTTTATACCAAATCCCTCATTTTTCTTCTCTACATTTTTATATGCTATATCCATTACAATATCAGACTTTTGGAGACTATTCCCCCCTTTTACTACTTGAAACCCAAGTTTGTCCTGTATCATATTAGAGGAGGGAATAGAAAACGTTCCTTTCTCTTTTACGATAGTAGTCATTAATTCTTTCAAAGTCTCTTTATTTAGAAAGGTACTCACATCAATCAGCGTTGTTTCTTTCGTCTCCTTATGCACCACATTCACCTTATAATCATCTAGAATAAAAAAATCTAAGTTTAAATTACGTGTAATAATTTTATCAATTGATAAAAAAGAGTCTGTAGCTTCAAGATCAGCATTAGCAAGGCTCAATTTTTGCTCTAACAGCAGTTTAACAAAAACTAGTAGCTCCGTCCATTCTCCTTTATTTTTGGTGGTCACTTTGCACTTTTTATTAGTAGATAAATTATTCTTTTCTAGCACACGCATATAACGAAGCATTTGTTTAGCTACTTCATAAACAGCGTCTACCGCAACACTATTCCCCAGCTGCTTTATACCTTGTGTGTTACTAACTGGAAATACATAAGACTCTGGAAAACCTTGCATTCTTCTACCTTCTTTTATTCCTAGTTGACGAACTTCACCATCTACATAATAAGCATCCCAGTTTCTCCTGTCTGTAATTGGAGAACCTCTTCCTCCTACTCTTAAGGTATAACCAATTTCTCTCGAACATACGCCTTCCCAAACATCACTCATATTATATTTGAGGGGTAATGTTGGGGGAAACTGAAACCCTTTCATAAAGTTTTCGCCTCTAAAACCAATAATGAACACGCGAGGGCGTAATTGAGGCAACCCATAATCAGAGGCTTTGACAACTTTGTAGTAAAAAGAATAGCCCAACTCTTTCTCTAGAATTGTCTGAATAGTTTGAAAAGTACGTCCACCATCATGCTTCACTAGTCCTCTTACATTTTCTAAGAAAAAAGCCTTCGGCTTTTTTACCTCTATAATTTCCGCAATATTGAAAAACAGATTTCCTCGCTCGGAACCGTGGCTATCGTCAAATCCTCTTTTGTATCCAGCTTGGCTAAAAGGTTGGCAAGGAAACCCTGCACATAGCACTTCAAAATCAGGTAGATCTATAGGATTAACCTTTCTAATATCTTTATTAAACCGTTGCTCTTTGAATAAATCTGGGGTGATTTTTTTAAAGTTAAATTCATATGTCTTTCGAGCATAATCATCCATTTCAGATGCAAATACACATTTACCTCCTAATTTGTGCATGGCAAGATGAAAACCTCCTATGCCTGCGAATAAATCTATAAACGTAAACTCTTTCTCCTCCATTTTCTTTATTCTAATTGTAATAGCACATTTTTAAAAACTTACTGTAAAACAATAACTTCACCTTACAGCTTGTGCTCCAAAACTTTATACACCGCCTCCTGAATATCTCCCAACATCAACGGGTGCCAATTCACATCTTGGTATTTAACGCGGCCTTCGGTATCAATCAAATAGATGCGCGGTACGTGCATTTTGGCAAAACGATGGAACAAAGCGCGGTCTGGGTCAGCGACTAAGTCGTAGACAACTTGGTTGTCTTCGCCCCAAGCGTTAAGCGCTTCAGCGTTGTGGTCGCGCCCTACCGCTACGAGTTGTAAATGCTGTTGTAAGGGCTGTAATTGTTGGCTAATGGCTGGGGCTGCTTTTTGGCAAGAAGAGCAAGTCGTTGTAAAAAACAGCAGTAAAGTAGGCTTGGGACTTCCTGCGCCGATGGTCAACGTAGCGCCGTTGAGGTCAGTTACTTGCAATTGCTCAATTTGGTGTTTCTTTTTAATATTTTCCATAAATAGGGCAACAGTTAGGGCTTTTATTTGCTGTGCTTTAGAACCACTGGCTCAATGGGAAATATTCGGCGTGCAGGCGCAACAAAAAATAGCAGATTAACGTAAGATATAAAACTTCAAATTACAGTAAATACTAGGAAAAATCAAGTTTTAAACAAAAAAATACATCTCTACAGCAGCTCAAAACGCCAAACGCGCCTATCTTTGTTCGCTTTTTTAGCTCTAATTTTTCATACATGAAAGCCATTCGAAATTTATACGCGCAATTGGGCGTAGATGCCTATTACCAACAGTATGGTTATCAATACCAAAACCCCCACCTCGAACAAATTGCAGTTTTACTAAAAAAAAACCAAGCGCGCTTGGACTACCGCCAAGTCTTGGATTTTTGTGCAGGAGGTGGAGAGGTGAGTTTGATTTTGAAAAACTTGGGTTTTCCCAATAGCAAGGGCAGCGACCCTTATTTACGAGAATTGTATCAAAAAAATACGGGGCAAGCTTGCTACGATTGGTCTTTCGAAAGCGCCGTTAAGCAAGGCATTGTAGGGCAATACAGTTGCATTGTGTGCAGTTTTGCTCTGCACCTCTGCCCGAGCGAATTGCTGTATGCCTTGGTGGTTCAACTTTTTCAGCACAGCTCTATGTTGGTGATACTTACGCCGCACAAACGTCCTGCTTTGGAACAATACGAGGGCGTATCGCTTGCCTTTAGCGACCATGCTTTGACGGCTAAAGGTAAAAAAGTACACCTCAAAGCCTATCAATACGCTTACTAACGAGCGCTAGTGTCGGCACTTTTTTCTTGGAGAAACGTCTGGGCGCGCAGCACCGCATTCTCCCGTACATTGACGTAAAACAAATTGTAGTCCCCTGCGTGGTAGTCGTCGCGGCGAAATAGAAAGCCCAAAAATAAGCGTGGGCGGCCTACCCACAACATGCTGCCTTCTACTTTGGCTCCAAAAATATGCTTGCGCACTTTATTAAATCCGTACAACACAGCACCTTTGTTTTCTTTGTGCGAAACAAAAACATCGTTAGGCAGCCACCAATTGCTTTTGCAGCGCTTGGCCATCTACCAATTCCTGCATCAATTGTTTGAGGTGCCGCCCGCCCTGGCTGTGGCCTGCCAAAATAAAAGGCCGTCCGTTGTTGTTATTTTCTAAATAGTACAAAAACGCCTTTTTCACGTCGCCATAAGCCAACGCCAACGCTTTGTTTCCCTCTTCGATATCGGGTTCGTGAAAACTGCGCAGGTGGGCTTGGCGGTAACGCGGCGCGTAAATTTGCCCAGCAGCATTGAACAAGCTCGCTTGCAATTTAATCGTCGTCTTGTCTACTTCTGCATTCAAATCGGCATCCTCCAATGCTCCATTCCAAAGATATTCCCCTTTTACTTTGCCCATAAAGATGGTTGGATGCACAAAAAACACATCCACTTTTTGGGTCACCGCCAATGCTTCCCCCTGCAACGGTTTGGGTACTAAATCGGCGGGGTCTTTTTTGTCGGGATGCGCAGCCCAACTCGTTAACTGGCTGTAATTGGGAGCCTGGGGACGTTTGGCAGCTTCAAACGTCGGTAATTCGTCTTGGGCGTTGGCAGTGGTCGGTAACATGTTTACGATAAGAACAATAAAAAATACAAAGCGAACAGTAGCGGACATTATAATTGGTTAGGTCTATAATAGATTGCATTAGTACAAACAAAAAAAACAAGAAATGTTTAGTTTCCGTTTAAGTAAGGTTTAAGGTGTAGCAGGCGGAGTCGAAATGCCCATCAAATGAATCCACAATTCTGGATAGGCGGGGTCGTTGCTCTGTATGCTTACGGCTCCACTAAATTCCGTATCCCCAGCAGGTTTCCAGCGAATCAGCAAGGCAGTAGTTTGCCCTTGACGGAGTTTCTTTTTTCTCACGCGTACTTTGATGCAATCGCAGCTTCCTTCTACCGCTTTTAAAAATAGTACATTGCCCGCTGTATTCTTTAACAGAAGCGTTTTTTTGTAGCCTTTTTGGGGCAATTCTCCTTCAAATACCAATTCTACATAAGGTCTTTCCTCTGTTAAAACATGCTCTTCTACCTCCAATTGTTGCGCATACAGCGCGCTATTGAACACACAACAAATTAACAATACAAGCCCCTTCATAGCGATTGATTTTTATTAGTTGGCAAATGCCCCGCTAAAAGTAAGAAAACTAAGTTGATTTATTCTACTGCTTCGACAAGAACCGAGGGAACCATTAAACCGCGCTAACCGTTTTACAAAGACCGCTTAAAAATTGCTCGTTTGGGGCAACTTTTTTAGTTTTATTGGAAATACCTTGCCTATTACCTTTTAATACCAGCACTATGGCCGAGCAGTACAACCTGAATTTTATGCACCCGCAATACGGAACCACTCTAAATGTGGATATTGACGCTGCATTTTCCGTGCAGGAGATTTTAGAGCAGTTGGTGTTGAGTGGGTTTGTGGGCAAGGCCAATGCAGAATATGATTTAGAATTGATGGGGGAAGCCTTGACCAAACAGACGGTTTTTGCAACCATTCCCAACTTATACGACGGTGCGGTTTTGCGTGTAGTAGAACGCTTGGCCCAGTCACCTCGACAACTGCGCCTACCAAACAGCCCATTCAGCTGCATGCTCTACACCCCGAACAGCCGCTGCATTTTTCGGCTACTTACGACCCTTTGACTAAGATAGAAGATCTAATTGGACGCGCCATTCAGCAAGGCTTTTTGACGGAAACAACAGCAGCTTACCAAATTTTTAAGGGAGAGCAAGTGCTGCCTTTCGGCGAAAGCCTACAACAACTGGCACTACAAGAGGGCGACTATGTGCAAATTCGGCGAGTTGCTGCAGAAGAATCAAGCGAGGAAGAACCGACAACAGTGGTTACTTTACAGAGCTTACAACTGCAACAGCAACTTAGTCAGCAGGTTACACAGCTGCAACAACAACTTCCCCGCGATCAAGTCTTGCCCGCTGTAGGCGATCTACCTTACGAATCGCTAGAAAAAATCGTGCGCCGTGTACGCAAACAAGGCAAAGAAGCTTCTATAAGCCCACTTAATTTGTCTAAAAGCAAGGTGGGCCTGGTGGTGTTGGTGTTACTTTTGGCGCTGGGTGGTATTGCTGCGGCTATTTATTGGGGTATTAAGTAGTCCCTCCACTAAATACAGTGTAACAAAAGAAAGCATAGCGCTCAGGAATGAAATGAACTAAAAGTTATCGCATTAAAAATTAATCGCCCTACCTCCATGGTCGTTAAATCATGTTGTTTTCAATCAACAAATCGTCTCCGTTACCTGGGTGATCAGAATAATAACGAATGCCGTGGTTCCTAACTTGGTAAATGGTGTTGCGGGCAATGGTGCCGTCGTACTCGTGTCCATCCACCAAGACTGTGCGGTTAAACGTGTGGTTTTCAACCAGCCCTGGTTCAAGGGTAATATGGTCGTTCTTTTTACAGTTGGTTAATAGTAGGCTTGTTAGAACTATGAAGTAACGATGTTTCACAAATGATGCAGGCTAGACGATGTTTAGTAGTGTATTTTTTTGTGAAGGGCTAACAAACAAAAAAAGCCGTTAGATTGCTCCAACAGCTTTTATTTATCGCGCTGCTTGTACTCAACGCATTTTCACTTTTATAATATTGACAGGACAAGCTTTTTCCGCTTGCAGGTTGTCTTCGTACTCGTGGTCGCCGACGCGCACGGTATGAAAGCCGCGTTTGTCTGTACTGCCCAATAAAACGGTTTTACCGTCTTTTTTGGACATGACCCAGCGCTCTGGTGCCATCTCACAGCAGTAATTACAGCCAATGCACTTGGCGCGTTGTAAAGTGATCGTTACCATAATTAAACCGTAGTTTCTGCTTCTGCTGCAACGAGCTTATAAATCTTATCTGAGCTGCGGATTACTTGATCCAATGGAAAGGTGCAGGTCATACCGCGTTTGGCCTCGGTGACGGCCTGGCTATCCACCATCAATTCTGTAATTTCTGTTTCCACTACCCCCGTCGTTGGTCCAATGATGGCCACTTTATCGCCTACTTTTAAGCTGTAAGCATTAATTTCAACGTGCGCGATTTTGGCTTTGGGATAGTAGTGGATGCCTTTGCCCAAAAAGATTTTCTTTTGTTTGGCAGAGGAACCGTGTTTTTTTGTCCACTCTCCCATTTCTTGTCCTAAATAATACCCACTCCAAAAACCTCGGTTGTACACTTGGCTCAAACGATCCATCCAACCTTTGACGCGTTCTTCGGTGTATTGGCCTGCATAATAGGCATCAATGGCCTCGCGGTAGCACTCGATTACGGTTTTGACGTATTCGGGGGCGCGGCCTCGACCTTCGATTTTCAACACACCAACACCCGTTGCAATCACTTGATCCAAGAAATCTAAGGTACACAAATCTTTGGGCGACATGATGTATTCGTTGTCGATCTCCAACTCATGTCCCCCTTCTAAATCTACGACCTTGTACTTACGGCGGCAATTTTGAATACAGGCGCCGCGATTGGCGGAGGAGTTTTGCGTGTGCAAACTCAAATAACACTTACCAGAAACGGCCATACACAAAGCACCATGTGCAAAAATCTCAATGCGCACCAACTCGCCGCTCGGGCCTCTTACATCGTCCTTAACAACGCCTTCTACAATTTTTTGAACTTGACGAATAGACAACTCTCTGGACAACACCATTACATCTGCAAACAAGCTGTAAAATTTTACCGTTTCGATGTTGGTTACATTGAGTTGGGTAGAAATATGCACGGGCATACCCTGGCTTTTGGCGTACTGAATTACCGCTTGGTCGGAGGCAATGATGGCCGTGATGCCTGCTTCAACGGCACGGTCTACAATGCGCTTGGCCAACCCCAAATCGTGGTCGTAGATAATGGTATTGAGCGTAATGTAAGATTTTACCTGCTTGGG
>CAYUZF010000102.1:6005-10016 GCA_964449615.1 uncultured Aureispira sp. | reverse complement strand
ACGAGCGCGCATGCTCAATTGTTCTACTCCAAAATAAACAGAGTTTGCACCAGCATTAATTGCCGCTTGCATGGCTGCGAAATTGCCCGCAGGAGCCATTAATTCAATCATCGTTTGTTGTATTATAGTAAAGAGCACCAATAAGTTGCGCTCTAAAAGTCAGTTGTAATAGTTGCTGTTCAAAGCAACAGGCGTACAAAGGTCGCGTTTTTTGGCTTATATCCGAAACGCTTCGCCCATTTTTGACCGTCTACCAACATTTATGTACTTCGCTTTTCTACAATTTGTCCAAATCGTAGTGGTCGCCTACGTAGTCGCCATAATAAGCCGTTTCCAAAATGCGCTTACCTTTAACTACAAAATCTGCGTTGATGAGGTTGTCGTATTGCTCGTCATTTTTTTTCTCGTAATCTTTGCCTTTTTGTAGCTCCATGCCCGCTTTCAACTCGCTCATCGCATGTTCATTTTGCATAGTAGCGCGCATTTTCTGTAAAGAACGCTCTACCGCGTAGCGCTTGTACCATTCTTCATTCGGATCAGAAATAACTGGAAAAGGAATGTTAGAATCCTTGACATACTGCGCCATTACTTCGGCATTGCTGGGATAGATGGCAATGACCTCCACCCCTTTTTTCTGCAACTCGTCGTAGCGCTCGATCAACTCGTGGGTACGTTTGTTGCAAATGGGACACCACACTGGTCGAAAGAAGCAAATGAGTACGCGGTCGTTATCTTTGAGCAGTTTGTGCAAATTAACTTTTTCGCCTGAAGCAGCAGTAGCCACCACATTAGGCACTTTAACGTTTTCGGCTAGCTTTTCTTGCGCTTGCAAGGCACTGAAACTGACGAACAAGGCCGCCAATAGGAGTAGTATATTTTTCATAATTTAAAAGGGATTGTAGTCAAAGTTGCTCCTGCAACTCCAACCGCTATTCTATCAATAAGAACAAGGTAGAACATTTATGAACAACCCAAAAAGACCAATCGGTCTAATTTAATTTTAGCGGCTATTTTAACAGTTTATTAAGCCAATAGAGGCTATTATTCCCTGTTATCAAACTTTCTTAACCCTACTATTTTACTGTTTTGGGCGTCAGGGATACTACTCCCTGTTCTAAAACAGCGATGTCAACTTCAGGGGCAACCCCTTTGTGGTGCCATGCGCCCCTTAGATAAATAGAGTACAAGTTGAATTCTCCATCCTGTGTTTGTTTGTGAGCGATTCCTTTGTGATCAAACCACCAACCCACATAGAGTTCCAACACATCCTCTTCCTGCTCTTCGTAGGCAAAATCGAAGCAGTTGCCCCTCTCTAATTGCTCGACGACAAAGTCCTTGTTGAGCAGTGGCGTCAGTGCGTCAATCATATAGCGAGGGAAAAAAGTCATACCTGGATGCATATTATCGTAAGCATTGGGATCTCTGCACAATTTCCATTGTACAATAGGATATTCTTCTTTGCGCTCCAAAGCCTCTATTTCTTCTTTGTAAAGCGCTTTGAATACGCTAGGGGTAACATCAGGGTGTTGTTTCAGGTGCAATTGGTAGGCAATACTGGACATAATTATAAGGCGTTGTTCTTAAATAATTGTTGCAACTGTCTCCAGAGTAGTTGTTTTTCTTCGTTGTTATTTTCGGCAATCGTCGCCAAATCATGCGCAAACAAAAGCTGCCGCTCTTCAAAGTTTACGAGTTGATAAGGTTTGATTTGTAAATGCAGACCCAAATCTGCAGGCGCCCAGCCAAAAACCAGAAGGCGTCGAAAGGCCAATTTTTGCTTGATGTCCTTGTAGGCCGCCGCTGTTTCCTGCTGGATCAAAAAGCAATCGCGCTCCAACTCTTGTTGTACCGCCCCTAGTATTTTCTCTAGCAGCGCCAAAGAACTCTCGGTAGCCGACCGTACGACAATGGCAGTGGTCTGGCTGGGCAGTGCGGCTTTTGTCGCCCAATCTTTGGCAGGCAAATCTGTGTATAATTTAAAGTTATAAAAGTCTTTATTGGGCCAATGTTTCATACTATAATTTTCGAGTGCTATCTCAGCAGAGAAGTAAAAGCTGCAAAGGTTCTCACAAAAATCATTCTTTTTCGCAAAAAAAGGCAATTTATTTAGAACAGAATTTTATACTCCCTTGTTATAAAGTTGCAGAATTTTATGCTAGTGTAAGAATTTAGAAGGAAGGCAAAATTTTATTCTATTCTAAACCTACTTATAGCGAAAGAATCCCGCTAAAATTTTGTTGTTTGGATTTATTCAGAATTTTTAGTAATTTTGAAGGGAATATAAAGACCGCCCAATTGTAGTAGATTTGGCACCTCCTGTTGTTCCTACTAAACTAAAGGCTGGAAAAAAGTATAATATCACATTCGTTCTTTGTAAGTATGGCTCTCTATTCCTATAAGGCCCTCCTTCCTTAGTAGGTCCATCAAAGCGTTTTCTCAGTTGGACTGCACCCGCAGCTCTACCCCCTTTGATACTACTTATCTTTTTGTGGAATAGGCAATTGACTTGCGGGACGATTCTTTTCTAACTAACAATTTGTAGTTCTTATGAAATATCCAATAAACGTGCAGCTCGCGGAACAGTCTAGACGCGAGGGATTAAATTTTGATGATCTTCCCTTTGGCAAAACCTTTTCTGATCACATGTTTGTAGCCGACTATATAGATGGCGAATGGCAAAATTGCCAAATTATGCCTTATGGTGACTTGACGTTTGCGCCTTCTATGATGGCTTTGCACTACGGCCAAGCGGTCTTCGAAGGCATGAAAGCCAATATTAGCGCTAAAACTAAAGAGCCTGTTTTATTTAGAGCAAAGCGCCATGCCCAGCGTTTCCGCATTTCTAGCGAGCGGTTGGGTATGCCCGAAGTACCAGAAGAACTATTTTTAGAAGCGGTCAACTCTCTAGTTGTTTTAGACAAACAGTGGATTCCAGAAAAATCGGGCAGTGCTTTGTACATTCGCCCCTTTATTTTTGCGACCGACGAATCGCTAGGGGTACGCGCTTCTAGCACCTACAAATTTATTGTCTTCACTGGCCCTGTAGGCTCTTATTACCCCAAACCCGTCAATATTTTAGTCGCCCAAAAGTACGTGCGCGCTTTTCCTGGGGGCGTAGGCTTTGCCAAAGCAGCAGGCAACTACGCGGCTACGCTCAAACCTGCCGAATTGGCTAAAAAAAGAGGTTTTGATCAAATTTTGTGGTTGGACGGCTTCGAATTTAATTATTTGCAAGAGTGCGGTACCATGAACATCTTTGTGGTCATTGGCGACAAAGTACTCACGCCTCCAACAACCGATACTATTTTGGACGGGGTTACGCGCGCCAGTTTGATTGAGTTGTTGCGCGATATGGGCAAAACGGTAGAAGTGCGCCCTATTGGCATCAATGAATTGCTAGAAGCACATGCTGCTGGAGAATTAAAAGAAATGTTTGGTAGTGGGACGGCAGCGGTAGTTTCACACATTGCGCAGTTTTCTTACCAAGACCAAGAATACTTGCTTCCTGAAGTAGCAGAACGCAAAATAGGCCCAATGATCAAAGAAAAATTGACCAACGTCAAAGACGAAACAGAAATCGTAGACAAGGATTGGGTAACTACTGCTACCTCCAGCGTCTTGGGCGAAACGGTATAAGTTTATTTCTATACATTAGGCAGCGTCCTAGTAAAAACAGTTGTTCCTGTACAAGGGACAACTGTTTTTTTTTATTTCCACCATATTTAACTCCATCATTTTCAGCAATTTATTGCACCAAAACTTGACAAACCCAACCAATCACCTTATATTACAAGCATTGTTTTAAAAATTACATCTATCTAACCAATTAAACTATTTTTAGACAATGAAAAATTATCTTATCCTCGCAATCACTTGGCTCTTAGGAATCTGTGTTATCGGTTCCTGTTCCAAAGAGTGCGAACACGCTCCTATCCTTTCCACCGAACCGACTAATGCTACCAAAACGTCTAAATCTACGGTAACAACTGCCAACAAGACGTTCATCTACAA
>CAYUZF010000102.1:1632-5919 GCA_964449615.1 uncultured Aureispira sp. | reverse complement strand
CAGAAGTATACCATCCTATTGGATGCGCAAGGCGACTACATTCCTACTGAGGAAAGCGATGCGTTGCAACAAGCTATTGCCCAAGCTCCCGACCTGACTGCCTTTGTTTTCTTAGGAAAATTGGGCAACCATACTTATCTGTTTGACACTGAATTGGAAGGTTACAAATACAGTGAGAACCATATTGACCAACGCTCTGGACGGCTCTTACAAATTGTACACGCCACCAATCTACTCCGAGATCGGCTGATAGAACAGTACGGTCTTCCTCCACTAGATTACAACGACCCTGCGATAAAAGCAGCAGCAGCATTAGGTATTGCTGAGATTTATACTACTTATAATATTGTAGGTACACCCCCTAAAGACGTTGCAGCATTTATGGGGACATTGGGCAATACAACTGCTAAAACAACCAACAACAATTCTTGGCGCCTTTGGGAACACCCCATTCAGAACGGAGAAGTGTTTGACATAGAAACCGAACCCAATGTTTGGAGTTGGGTACACGGCGAATGGGATTGCAACATTACCTACGCGGCTATGAATTTGGACTGGAACTACCGACAGAACAACCGCTCTTGGAACGATAAAATTTCTTCGTTTTGTTTTAATTACCAGCCTGGAGCAGATGCTATGGCTTTTGGGGTTTATAAAGATGCGGCGTTCGCTTCTGGATTGTGTAATAAATTCGTTATTACTATGACGGCCAGCCAATGGTATAGCGGACAAGTTGTTCATTGTCACAACGATTTAACCAACCTCTACTTTGGTAGTTTCTTTTGTAAAACATTAGATGATGATATTTCATCTCTGAGGATGCAAGTAGTATGGCGGGGATGCCCTATAGATTTCAGTGACTTTTAAATCATCTACTAATGAAAAAACTATTCTTATTAGTAGCATTGGCGTCTTTATCAAGTAACACTAGTTTTGGCCAACACAGCCTGTCTATTACAGGGGGTTGGACGTTCTCTACGTTGTATAAGATAGGCACACCAACAGCCTTTGAGCATCATTACTATTACTCAGATTTATTTGATTTCTCCTTAATTCACTTTCCTAATTTCAACCTAAAATACAACTACAATGCTCAAGCATTCAGGTTCTCTACAGGACTTTCCTTCCTCTCCATAGGGACACGTGATTATTTTTGGAAAGGAACAAGATGGGCTTATCTATATCTAACAGTTCCTGTATTAGTTGGACGTAGGTTTAAGTTCTCCAAGCACCATTCGCTGGCTTTAGAGGGAGGCATAGAAGCTGGGACTAGTGTAATGATGGTGGGCGATCTAGTTAACGCTGCTAAGTTCAAAGAAACGCTTCCTTATGTAGGATTAATCTTAAACATCGAAAATAGCTATAAACGCTTCATTTTTGGAATTCGAGGTCATTTGGGATTAAACAATTTTGATTATTATGTTTTTTCTACCCCCCAAGAAACCATTTACTTCAAACACATAAGCGGCACCGTTTACATCGGCTATACGTTTTGGGATTCGCACAAAGCCAAAATAAGGCGGCAACAACGCGCTAAAAAGTCCTAACTTTACGGACTAGGGGGTAGCTTGGGCTGCGCCCTATTTTTTTGCACCGTTGAAACAATTGTAATATCTTGCCCTTTTACCTGTTCACTTTTTTCAACTTTATTTATGCGCTTTGCCGATGCTTTTGTGCGTACCGCCCAACGGGTGCTGCCCTCGCCGTTTACCATTGCTATTTTACTGACCTTCATCACCTTTATTTTGGCGCTGCTGTGTACCACAGCCCCCGAAGAAGGCAGCCACGCGGTGGCACTGCTGCTGTACTGGGAAAATGGCTTTTTTGATTTTCTCAAGTTTGCCATGCAAATGATGCTCATATTGGTATTGGGGCATGTATTGGCGCTGACACGACCAGCCGATGCGCTGTTGCAGCGCTTAGTAAAGCATTGCTATACGACCGAAAGAGCGGCCTTTTTGGTCACCTTAGTTAGCATTTTGGTGGCCTTTTTTAATTGGGGGTTGGCGCTTATATTGGGGGCAATTTTTGCGCGTAAAGTAGGCGAATTTGCCAGCGAGCAGCAACTGTCCATTCATTACCCTTTGATTGGTGCGGCGGGTTATTCTGGGCTGATGGTTTGGCACGGGGGGTTGTCGGGATCGGCACCGCTTAAAGTTGCCGAAGAAGGCCACAAATTTGTGGATCAGATTGGCGTATTGCCCTTTAGCAGTACTATTTTTTCTACTAGTAATCTAATTTGTATGGCGCTGCTGGCACTGTTCGTTCCGCTCGCCATGTATTGGCTGGGCATACGCAGTACAGGACAAATCCCTCAACTCATTCTAACCGACACTTCCAAAAAAGAGACGGCTGCTTCAAGTCCCCTCGAAGGGGCAGAACGCTTGGACCACTCCCCTATCTTGGCCTATGGCCTCGGTGGGCTTATGCTGTTTGTGGGAATTTACAAGGTCGCCCTTGACCCACTTTTGAAAGGACAGAGTTTTGATTGGAGCTTTAGTTTCATCAACCCCAACTACCTTATTTTCATGCTGTTTGGCTTGGCTATTCTGCTACACGGCACCTTTTACCGTTTCCAGCAGGCAGCCGCGCAGGGTTTGGGCGGCTCTTTGGGTATTCTGTTGCAATTCCCTTTCTATGCGGGTATTATGGGCATTATGATTGATTCTGGTTTGGCCAATGTATTTTCCAGTGGGTTTGTCGCTATTTCTAACGCAACCACCTTTCCTATTTTTACGTTTCTCTCGGCGGGCTTGGTCAATATTTTTGTGCCGAGCGGTGGCGGGCAATGGCTGGTACAAGGGCCTATTCTCATTGAGGCCTCCCAAGCATTAAATGTTCCCATAGAAAAAAGCCTCATGGCTTTGTGCTACGGCGATCAAATCACCAACATGCTACAGCCGTTTTGGGCATTGCCGTTGCTAGGCATTACAGGACTTAAAGCCAAAGAAATTCTCCCCTATACGCTCTTTCTATTAGTGGTTGGAAGCTTTATTTTCTGTGGTGTTTTGTTACTTTTGTAACGCTGGTTCTACAACAGCTATTCTAATTTATATCCTATACTACAAACGGTTGACCAATAATGAAAAAAAAGCAAATCTTGGCGCTGGTTACAGGCGGTACTTTTGACAAAGAATACAACATGATTACAGGCGAATTGTATTTTAAAGATACGCACCTGCCCGAAATGTTCAACCGCGGTCGCTCTACGTTGGACATTACGGTACGTACCTTAATGATGATCGACAGTTTAGAAATGACAACCGAAGATCGGGAAATGATTGTTAGAAATTGCCAACGCTGCCAACAAAACCACATCATTGTAACGCACGGCACCGATACGATGGCCGAAACTGCTCAATTTATAGCCAACAACGACATAGAAGGCAAAACCATTGTTTTGGTAGGCGCCATTATTCCTTATAAGTTTGGGACGTCCTCCGATGGTTTTTTTAATTTAGGAGCAGCGCTGGCCTTTGCACAATGCATGCCTCCTGGCGTATACATTGCCATGCACGGCGAGTGTTTCAACTGGGACAACGTTCGCAAAAATAGAGAAACAGGGTATTTTGTAGAATTAAATTAAACCAATTATCAACCACACAACAACAACGACATGCGAATAGTAACTTTTGTCTACTTGGTCATTCTCTTAGTTTCTTGTACAAATACCGCCGAAGAGTCCAACCAAAAACAACCGACGGCTTCCACAGAAAGTAATTCTACCGCAGTTGCCACTCCGCCGCAGCAGTTCAGATACTTAGACGAGATCAGCCTCCCACTGGACGGCCTTAATGATGGAATGGAGGTTGCCTACCAAAAATTATGGCACGATGCCGACGGAGAAAATGCCATTTTATTTCTTAAAAAAGACAGAGTAGTAGCCGTTAAACAGTATGTAATAAATGCAGAAGAAGCTACTGTAATATTTCAAATGCAAGACGAAGTAGAACCCTGCGCTGCCGATTTGACCTTAGCGTTTGTGAAAAATGCTATATTGGTGAGTGATATGGACAACAACGGCTATGGCGAAGCTACCTTCGCCTACAAAAAAGCTTGTCTTTCGGATGGGTCTCCTGAAACACTTCGGTTGTTTATGGTAGAAAAAGGCCAAGCATACAGCATTACGGGCAAGACAGGCGTTGCATTAAGCGACACCGATTACCAAGCAAGCGAACAAACCGAGGTTTCTTTTGAGGGTGCGCCTGCCAACTTTCTGGCTCATGCCAATGTTATTTGGAAGCAAATTGCTCAATAGCGTTCGACCAACGCATTCTCTATAGGCTT
>CAYUZF010000102.1:0-1618 GCA_964449615.1 uncultured Aureispira sp. | reverse complement strand
ATAATTGCTTTTTTTTGCCTATCTTTGCGCTACTTTTCACGCGCCAAGGCGCTTACTCCTTAACGCAAACAGTTACAATGGTTGGATTTTTTCGGTTTTTTACAATAGAACGTCAATTTATACTTTTTGTAGTCGCCTTAGTAGCGCTTGTACCCTTGCATTTGTGGGCGGGTTTTGCAGGCTCTTGGATTTCCATCCTTATTCTGGTGGTGCTTGTTGCCAAACATTTACTTATTGGTACGGTCAATGCCGCAGCGACCAAAATGCAAGAAGGTGATTTTGAAGGCGCAGAGAAAACGCTTAATTATACCTTCAAACCCGAATGGTTGCGCTTTACGTACCACGGCATGTATTTCTGGCTAAAAAGCACGTTAGCTTTTCGCCGCAAGGAATACAAAGAATCGGAGCGCTTGGCCAATGTTGCCCTCAATTTGGAATTACAAGACGATTTCAAAGCGATGATCTACTTGCAACTCATCAACATTTACGGGCAACGCAACAACCGCACAAAAGTAAAGGAACTGTACAAAAAAGCTAAAAAGCTAAACGTTTCTCAGGAAATGGTGCGCAAAAATATTGTAGAAGTCGGCCAAATGCTAGAGGGCAAACACGCCCAGCAAAAAAGAATGATGGGCAAAAAAGCACAGCGTTCTATGATCAACCAAAGTTACATGCGCCGCAACCGCAAAAAACGCTAGAAAATTTCTACTTATGATTTCTCCTACCTTGCGCTTTATCTTGATGATTGCCTTTTTTATAGGAGGCTTTGTGGCAATTTTCATGCAACTGGGCAACACTATTGCCATCGTTTTTTTTGCTACAGCGCTCATCATGTTGCTGGGGCATTTTCGCTATGGCCCTATGGTTTCTATCCTCCTGGCCTTGCGACAAGGGAAAATTGCTAGAGCAGATGAATTGTTGCAGAGCATCAAGCGCCCCAACTGGTTGAGCAACCGCTATCAAGGGTATTACTATTTTGCACAGTCGCTGGTAGCCACCCACCAAAAAGATGTTGATTCTGCCACCAGTTATGCCAATTTAGCGCTGAAAATCAACACCTTGCACGACAAAGAGCGCGCTATTTTAGTTTATAATTTAGCGAGAATGGCCTACGAACACGGCGACTACGCACAAGCTCAACAACACTACCTCACCTTGCAAGGTTTGTCGGTAGAGGATCTACACTTAAAAAAGCGAGTAGCAGAATTAGAAGTTGCGTTGAAAGATAAGGGAATATAAAATAGCGAAGTGTCGTCGTCGTAGGAGGCAACTGCCGTTGTCCAACGACGACATTTTTTTGAACAACTTCTTAGAAAAAACAATTACATTTAGCGCTCTCGAATGGTGCAGGAAGGGTGCAACAGCAAATGCACACCCCGCCCCTATACTTATAGCAAAGCTTATTTTTCATGGATTCGACCAAGGACTGCCAAAGCTGTCATACCGAACTGCTGCCCAATGCCCTGTATTGTCACAATTGCGGCAAACAAGCAGATGGAGAGGGCGTAGTCTGCTTTGCCTGTCAAAATGTCAATCCCGAAGCCTCACGTTTTTGTGCGCGCTGTGGCACGCCCATCAACGTACAATACACCCCTAGTCCCAACATAACGCCTGTTTA
>CAYUZF010000101.1:17211-17561 GCA_964449615.1 uncultured Aureispira sp. | reverse complement strand
GATGCAAGTCCGCTATATCTTTGCCTTGCTTTTCGGCGTAAGCCGCTCGCCGCTCATAAGCACCCACCAAATCAAAATTCCATTCGGCAAAAAATGAGATGACAGGTTGATACGCCTCGAAAGATAATTTTTCTAAGGTAGGGCTGCTGGTTGGCGAATTGCTACTCAATACCGCTACGGCAGTCAATACCTTCATTTTTTGTTCTTTGTAGACTTGTACCCACTGGCCATTTTTGTTAACAGCCTTACCCGTAGGTTCAAATAGCAAGTCTTCTCCGCCTTGATAAAAATCCAAACCCAACTTCAAGCAATCGCAAGGATTGGCCTGCGCCATGCCGTTGGCACTTCCG
>CAYUZF010000101.1:7485-17201 GCA_964449615.1 uncultured Aureispira sp. | reverse complement strand
AACAGCTAACGTAGGCATATAAATTATGGTTTTTTTGTTTTTTTAACGGGCGTTGTTTTTTTGGTTGTATTGAGCGTAGCAACCACCTTTTGAATGAGCGCCTCCATGTCTTTCATAAAGGTATCGTGTTGTGTCGTATTGTGAATGTGGAGGTGTCCCTGCGGCATATCCTTGGTTTCCTTGTTGTCCATTCTCATTTTGGATACCCTGTAGTGGATTTCATTGGACAAGAAATTACCTCCTGGTCCCTCTATAGGTGTTCCTTCTTTGTTGCGTTCTGCCAATGTAGGCGTTTCTTTTTTTGGCGAAAGCTGTTTGTTGTTGTCTTCTACACCATCAACAATTGGAGTGCCATCTTTTTTTCTGCGTTCTGTTTGCTGTGGGTAATAATATTGGCGCTTGGGGTTGCCTTGGCGGCCTTTGTCGTCGTTCATCGCCATAATTTCCTCGTGGGGAATGGTCGATTCGTAAAAATTATCCCCATCTTTTGAAATAGGGCCAGCAGTAGCTTTTTGGCCGTTGTTATCGGCGATGCTGCGCGCTCTGTAGTTGGCAGAAAAACGATCAATGTCGATATTTGGTGAGTAAGGCGTGTAACTAACGGTCAAAATCGCGTCCACTTCGCTCATGGGCGTCCCGAAAAAGTTTTCTACAATGCCGTTGTCAAAATCCTCGTAACGCACAGGAAAAACAGCAGCTTGAATGTTTGCATTGCCGATAGTTTTGCCATCAAAATACATCGCTACCAGGCCCGAAGGATTGGTCTTCATGCCCTGAAAAGGATCAAAACCCGAAATCAAAATTTTCTTTTCTGCGGTGTCTGGAAAAGCGGCTGTAGTCATGCCTCTAGAACTTTGTTCCAACTGGTCAATCAAACCCGATAGCGAAATGGCTGTTTTACCTTTCGAGAGTTCTTGTACTCTTTTTCTTAACAAAACACGCATTTTTAACCGCGCTCTATAAATATCGGCATCGTTCCAATTGTCTCCTGTTTGCGTATTACCTGTAGATTTCTGGACGGTTTTGGTGCTGTGTTGCCAGAGCTGCTCGCCCTTTTGAACAACGGTTTGGCGCAGGGCTTCTTCGGTGGTGACTTTTGCGATAGCCTCTTCAAATGCTTTGCCATATTCTTTTACTTTAGCGTTGTTGATGGGCGCACCGGAATATGCCTTTTCTTCTGTGGTAGGTTTGTAAGAATTGGGGGACTGCTGCTTTGTATCTTTTTTTTCCTGAGGGGCAACAACAGGCGCTTTTTTATCATCTTTTTTGTCGCCTTCAACAGCAGTAGAGGGCTGATCTTTATCTTGTAGGCCGCTTGAGTCAGGAACTTGGTTGTCCACCTTTTTAGGGGGACTGGCCAATATATCGGGCTGTTTGGGGGCGGTGTTTTCTTGTTCTTGACGTTTTTTATCAGCGGTTTCTTCCCGCACGCGGCGCACCAATTTCCACAATTCACTCGACAATTGGTTTTCGGCGTTGGGCGCTACGTAAATATCCCATCCTTCTGAGCAAATAGTGGTGTTTTGTTCGGCAGGTTTTTCTGAATTGTAATGCACACAAACCTCATCCAAAAAAATACCCGACGCCGCTTCTATAAATGTCTTGATAGGGTCGGGAATGCCAGTATCGTTGGATCTGTTGGGGGCGGCTTGCTTGGCAGCAGAACTGCTTTGTTCTTGGCTGTTGCTATTTTGTTGCTCTTGTACCTGTACTTCTTGCTCGTCCATTGCTAAAGTGCTTTTTATTATAAAAGGAGAGAAAGAATAAATTTAAGTTTTTTTATGGAAAAAAGCAAATGAAAATTCAGTAACCCAGCTTGGGCTGTGCGCCAGGTGAAAAGACCGCCCCCCTTTTCAACGGCATTTTACCGCGCCAGTTCTACAACAACCTGTTGCTTTTTTATGCGCTTTTTATGCAAATTGCGAATTACCTTGTCCACCACACTGCGTTTTACAGCGACATAAGAGCGATGTTCTTTAACCACCACCAAACCCAATTCTTCGGATTCTAGTTTGCCTTTTTTAAGAATAGCACCCACGAGGTCAAACTTATTGACTTTGTCTTTCTTTCCTGCGCTGATGTAAAGCGTTTCCCAACGGGGTTTGTGGAGCGGCGCGACGGTAATGGGCAATTCGATGTATTCGAGCGCATCATCAAGGTAATTGCGCCAGGGTTTGTCTTCCTCTAGCAATACGTAAGCATTGCCCGTAGCCTCCATGCGTGCGGTACGCCCATTGCGGTGGATAAATTCGGGTTCGGAGTGGGGGAGTTGGTAATGGATGATGTGGCGGATGCTTGGAATATCCAGCCCGCGCGCTGCCAAATCGGTTGTCACCAAAATATTGTAACTGCCATTTCTAAAACGAATCAACGCCAGTTCGCGTTCTTTTTGTTCCAAATTGCCATGAAAAGTGCCATGCACGATGTTGAGATCCGATAACCACTCGCTCACCTGTTCTACAGTTGCTTTCTGGTTGCAAAAAATCAGCGTAGCTTCACCACCTACCCACTGCACCAAATGCAAAAAATCAGCTTTGCGCTTTTCGCTGCTGGTCATAATCGCTTTAAGACCCAGACGGTCAGAAGTGGTTCGATGAGCAGCAAAATCTACATAAGCAGGCTCATTTAATACTAAAAATTCAGGAATTATAAGCGCAGTGGTTGCCGAGGTGAGTAAACGCTGCTGCAAATTGGGCAGCGCTGTTACAATGGCAGACATATCTTGTTCAAAACCCAACTCCAGTGATTTATCAAACTCATCCAACACCAAAAACTCAATGCTGTCCGTCGTGATGCTTCCGCGTCTTAAGTGGTCGGCAATACGGCCAGGTGTACCGACCAATACCGCAGGCGGTGTCTGTAAGTTTTGTAATTCTACCGCGATGGGGTGGCCGCCGTAGCAGCAATTGATTTTATAACCCGTCTGTAAAGTGCGAAAAACTTGGTCGATCTGTAAAGCCAATTCCCTAGAGGGAGCCAAAATAAGCGCCTGTGTGGTCGGCTGCTCGGTCGGTTGCAATTTGCCCAACAGCGCCAACAAAAAAGCCAACGTTTTGCCAGACCCTGTAGGGGAATGCAGCAGCACATCGTTGGACAGGGCAGCGGTTTCTAAAAAAGCAATTTGCATAGCGTTGAGCTTCTGAATGCCCAAGCGTTGTAAGTAGAAAGCTAATGGTTGATTGTTCATAGCAGCAAGGTATAGATAGTTACCTACAAAAAGAAGTAGTTTAGGACTTAACTCCTGCAAACAAGCGTTGGTTCTAAGAAGGAGCCGAAAGATTCAAACGATAGGGCAAAGCGCGCAGCTGGTAGCCCCGTTGTTTGAGGAGCCGTAAAACGCCTTTTTGACCCGCCAAATGCCCCGCGCCAATGGCTGCAAACAGCGCTTGTTCTTGCGCAAAAACGGCAAAGCGCGCAGCCATTTTTTGGTTGCGGTCGTACAATAAAACACGGCGCATGCCTCCAATAGAGCGTTTGCTGCTTTGGTAGAGGCGGTGTATGTCTCCATTTATATAAGCGAGCGTTGTTTTTTTAAGATGGCGTCGATAGCGTTCAAAATTGGTAGCGACTTGTTTGAGGCTACGCAACTGCTCTTTCAATTTAAAAGCTTCAAAAACGGCCAATTGTTCTTCAAAGGTTTCTAAACCTAGTAGTTGCTTGTTGGCTTGTGCGGCCAAATCGTACAAAACTCGATCTAAGGCAACCTGGTGGTCGTTATTGAGTTGAGCTTCCGCCAATAGGTTGAGCAGTAGCATAGGGGAGAGCTGCTCTAAGGCTGCCAGCGGTTGTTGTAACTCGCGCTCCACCACGCGGGCCAATTTGTTGTAAATACTAGGCGATAACGCCGTGCGCAAAGAAACCCCAGCGGGTAGGCGCGCCGCTTGTTGTATGCGGGCGAAATCCGCCTGCTCAAAATTGAATTCCGCTGCAAACGCATCGCATTGTTGCAAATATTGGTTTAAATAGTCAATCGCAACAAAAACACGCTCGTCGCGTACGTGCATGGTTCCAAACAAATATGAAGGGGCAGGGGCATCGGGATGCTGTAATTCCCAGAAAAGGCTATTGTTGGCTTTACTCATTGTACAGGGGTAGCAGCGGCTACAGCGTTTAGAACAGTTTTGGAATGAGGGGTATAAGTAAGTGTCACATTCTGAGGCGGAAGCAAGCTGTTATAAAGGACTTTGCTCACCTCAAAATCTTCTTCTTCGGTCAACCAATAATAGTACGGTTGCAAGCGATTGATTTTACTAATATCTTTCGCATAAACGACCGTTGTAAGCGTGATTTTTTCCTGTGCTGCCAAGTCCAAGCGCACTAAGCTAGCCTTCTTATAATAGCGCCACGGGTAGTACCAAAGGCCCACAGAGAAGATAATCGCTACAATCAATTCCCCAGGTCGGCGAAGGGCAAAATACAGCAACCAACTCAGTGCAATTAGAACAACAGCCATCGTGAGGTAATAGCGTTGCTGCTGCTCGCATTGTCCTAAAATTATGTTAAGATATTCCTGTTCTGTACTGTCAAGCATCTGTCACATGTGAAATAATAGTTAAAAGGAACAAACAAAGTAAAAGGAAAGCTGTTCAGATTATATGGTACATAGTTCTCTTTCAGCACCGCTTTTTTAAGAAGTTTTGAGATATATTGTCCTTGTCTATCTCCGCAATCGCTTTCATGCAACTTCTAGCTTTTAGAAAAGTACTAAAAATAATCCAGTTCTATTACTCTACATGATAGTACCTAGTGTAGAGAATGATTTTTTGATTGTTCTGCAAAAGTACTGTGTTCATAAAATGTCCTACCAGTTGCATGATATGTTCTGCGGCTAATGTGTTACTAGTAATTTCTTTTTAGCTATCGCTAAACTTGGCAACAGTAGGTTTATCCAAAAGTTCTATTATTACTAACATTGAAAGACCACTTCAAATGGGAAGAAAAAGTAAAGCAGAGGTACGTAAGAAAGAGATTTTGAATAATTTTTACTCCATATTGAAAGAAGAAGGATTCGAAAACACTTCAATTGCTAAAATTGCCCGAAGAATGGATGTAAATCCAAGTTTGTTGATTCATTATTTCAAAACAAAAGACGAAATGGTGGTGGCATTTGTAGAAAACCTATTGCATCGCCACGAGGAAAATTTCAAAAACCGTGTAGCAAAAGTCGAAGGGCCACAAGCCAAGTTAGATGAAGTGCTGGATGTTTTGTTTAGTGAAGAATGGCTGAATTACTCCGATCCCACCGTTTTTTATGCATGTTATTATTTGTCTTCTAGAAACCAGCGTGTGAAACAACGGTTCAAGCAAATGTACACTCAATTCAAAGAGGTGCTAATTCCGCAAGCACGTGCATGGAGCAGTGCCAAGATCATCAACGAGCAAAATCCAGAAGCCGTCGCAGATTACATCATTATTATGAACGAAGGGTTGATGTACTACGACAAGTTGATGAGTGACCCTCAAGGATTTAGCCGCCGCGCACGCTATTTAAAGGATGCCGTCATGAAAACGTTGACCAACTAATCAGTTGACCAGCGGCTATTTATACCATCCAACACCACTAATTTGATAAAAACAGCTTTTAAACTGAACTATGCGTTTAGAAGCTGTTTTAACTGTTGTTCAAAGAGAGGGTTTAAGCCGCCAATTGCTCGGTCAAACGCTGGTTAAAACGCTCTACACGGGGGTTCATCAGACGAAACCACAGCGGCGGTACCAGCGCAACCAGCATAGAAGTAGGGTAGCCCCAGGGCAACAACGGCGCTTCGTCAAAATGGCGCAGTACTTGGTATTTGCGACTGGCCTTGTAGTGGTGGTCAGAATGGCGCGTAAGCTCATACAGCAGAATGCGGCCAATATCGTGGTTGCAATTCCAAGAATGCCAGGGCTGTACAGGCTCATACCGCCCAGAGGCCAACTGTCGACGCTGCAAACCATAATGCTCAATGTAATTGACCGTTTCCAACATCAAAAAACCAATAACGGCAACAGTCACCGCAAAAGGCAGCAGCATCCAACCAAATAAGTAGCCGACCGCACCCAAATAACCGAGCTGCACCAACTGCAAGTGCAACATTTTGTTGCGCCAAGAATAGGCCGAATACCCCGCTTGACGAAGGCGTTTGGCCTCTATTTTCCAAGCCGACAGATAACTAAAAACCACCGAACGCAACCAAAATACGTACAAAACTTCGTTGTAGCGCGAAGAAGCGGGATCTTTTGGCGTCGCAATATGGACATGGTGGCCGTGGTTGTGCTCTATGGTAAAATGTAAGTACAAATTGGGCAACAACAGCAATTGCGCCATAAATCTAGGAAAAGCTTCTTTTCGATGCCCCAACTCATGCGCCACATTGATGCCTACCCCCCCCAAAATAATCCCCGTTGTAAGCGTCAAGCCAACAATCTCGTAAGTCGCCAACGAAGCCGTCGACAACACATAAAAATAACCGAAAGCCAAACCGAAAATCATCGGCACATTCAGGTACAACAACAAATCAAATAACCCTTTTTCGTTCTGCTGCTCTTCTTCTTCAGGCGCCAAATTCTCGGTGGTACCCGAAAAGAAAAACTCCAGTAAAGGCACCAACACAAAAGTCACCAAGACTCCATTATACGACCAAATGCCCTGCGCATACAAAGCATGCAAGCCCGCCAAAGGAATGACGTAAGCGCCCAAGTATTTTATATCTTTCCACATAAGAATCATAATTTAGTGAGTAGAAGTAAGGGGCTCCAAAGCCGCCTTACTTTTGCTATAATAAACAAAGATAGGTTATTGTATAGAAAAATGCAAGTGTAATTTTGGTGTAAAGTTAGTGGTGCGGAGCAGTAGAAGATTACCCATAAACTTTATCAATCGGTAGGGGGATTCGTTCGGAATGGCATGGAACAACTGGGCTGACAACGTGAGTAACCTAATGTAGTCCAAGAACTTATAGGCTGGAGAGTAGTTGTGAAGGACATACGTTTATATATATTGGTTACTCTAGGAGTAAAAATTACTTGGCAGTTGGGAAGTTGTTGACGTATATAATTGACCTGATTCTCTGAAATAGGATTGTTCCTCAAAGAAAGGTAACTCAACTTGTTAAGGCCAATAATCGTTTCAGGAAGTCTTTTAATACAATTATCGTCAAGTAAGAGCGTATCTAAATTTTGTAGCGCAAGGACGTTTTTAGGAAAAGCCGTCAATCGGTTATTTCTAAAATCAAGGGTCTGTAGGTTATTCAACTGGTTTATTTCTTGTGGAATTTCTTTTAATAGATTTTTGTTAAAATAGATAGATTTGAGCTTATTAAGTTCTAGAATCACCTGCGGAAATGTAGTAAAATCATTATTGCTTAAATGTAAATCATGCACCAACTCTAGTTTTGATACACTATTAGGGAGCGCCTTCAACCTATTATCGTCTAAGAATAGTTGTTGTGTCTTTCTGCAATAGCCAATGCTTTCTGGAAGCGTTCTTATGTTCTGCCCGCTAAGAAGGAGTAGGAAACGGTCGTTGAGTATTCTCGAAATTTTAGTTTGAATCCTTTTTACTTTTTTTATGCGATCATATTTATACAACCAATTGTATAACGTTTCAAACAAAGTTACAGTATAGCCGTTTGGATATAACTTTATAAGTTGAAAAGCCAATCGAATATTTATGTCCTCACCTGTGTCAATAAGAGAGAGAATCTTTGTTTCTTCCTTCGGGTTCATAAATTATTACTTTAATGTAAATTTAGTTCCCTGCTAGCCCAAGTGTTTCAGCAAAGCAAAGCGCCTTTGCGACCAACGGGTGCTAAATGCAAAGGGAATGGAGAGAATATAGAATGAAGTTAGACGGCGTAATTAGATGAGATTCTATAAAAAATTTTACAACCCTTCCAAAGCCACCCGCAAATGCCCCAGCAAATAATCCGCCTCTTCCAGACCCACATAATAACGTACAAAGGTAAAGGGCAGTGGCGGCGCGTCTTTTCCCGCTATGCTATAAAAGGTACAAGTGGGAATTTGTAAGGCCTCGTGTCCGCCCCAAGACACCGCCATTTGAAACACCTTGCTCAAACGGTCGCAAAACGCTTCCATTTGTTCGATGGACTCGGCATGAAAATTAACGGAGAACAAACCGCCTGCTCCGCGCATTTGGGCTTGTGCTAGGTCGTGCTGCGGAAAGCCGTCGTCTAAAGGATAAAGCACATAATCTACCTTAGGGTGCTTTTTTAGAAAATTGACCATCTGGCGGGTGGTATCGGAAATTTGCCGCATGCGAATGGGCAGTGTACGCAAGCTGCGCAACACCAACCAAGCATCGTGCGGAGAAAGACAAGCGCCCAACGTCATGTACTCGGCATAAAAAATGGGCTTTAGCAACGCCTTAGAACCACACAGTACCCCAAAAACCACATCGCTGTGGCCGCCCAGATATTTAGTTCCAGAATGAATGACCAAATCAATTCCAAACTCTATCGGATTTTGAAAATAAGGACTGCAATAGCTGTTGTCAATAATGCTGACCAAGCCGTGCCGTTGGGCCAACTGCGCACAAGCCCGCAAATCCTGCACTTCAAACGTCAGAGAATTGGGACTTTCCAACATCAGCACTTTGGTATTGGGACGAATGGCCTGTGCAATTTCAGCAGTGTCGCGCCCATCTACAAAAGTTACCGCAACTTGAAAGCGTTTCAAATAGTCATGCAGCAGCAAATACGTCCAGTTGTAGGGCTTTTGAACACAAACCACGTGGTCGCCCGCTGCTACTTGCCCCATAATCGCCGCTGCAATGGCCGCCGAACCGCTGGAAAACAACAAAGCATCCTCCGCGCCTTCCAGCGCTGCCATTTTTTTACGTACGATTTCTACCGTTGGGTTGTTGCCCCGCGTATACAAATGCGCTGCTTGCTCGTCCTGGAAAGCCGCCCGAAATTCGGCCACCGAAGCAAAACCAAAATTAGAAGATTGCACCATAGGAGGAACAATAGGCTTAGAGCGAAACGGCGTGTCTTCGCCCAAATGCAGCAAAATATCTGTCCAGTCTTTCATAATAACGGTTGCTAAACTAAAGAAATTTAAATGGAGGAGATTGTCTAAAATTAGGAGTTACCAACATAAGAAAAACACCGTGATAAAGGCATTATTAAAGGACTTATTGAAGCTTAAATTTTACTCCTTCTTGATTTTATTAGTTTTTTAACGAAAAAACGTTTACAAAAGACTGTTTTAATAATCCACATAAGTTGTTACTTTTCCCCTGGCAGTTCTTCCTGCGCTTCCTGAAAGGTTTTGTTGTCCAGCAAGTGCAACAATTCTAAAAAGCGTTGATCTCGTTTGCTACGCGCCAATAGCCCTTGCGTCAAACAAAGAGAAGTTTCGTAGTGCATTGCTGGCAATTGGGTATTGATTTCGGTTAGCACAGTGCAGTATATGGGATCCTTTACAGCCAAACGGCACAACACCTCTAGCGCTGTGGCTTGCGTCCAGTTGTTGCATGCAGCTGTATTCTTTATAAAAAAGGCTTGTAAATTTACTTGTCGTAATCTCCATAAACTATTTTAATAAAAGCAGTGTTGGAAGCCCAACCAAAGATGCTTATTCATTAAACTATAGCCGAATTATGAAAAAAGTCCGCTGGGTCATCCAAGATGCCCATTATGCCGAGAAAGATCGAAAACAACTAGTGAACGCTTGTGCCGCGCTAAAAATTCCTTGCGTACAAATTCCAGTCATTC
>CAYUZF010000101.1:2817-7463 GCA_964449615.1 uncultured Aureispira sp. | reverse complement strand
GAAAATATTTACTACGGCTCTACCACCATGATGAACCGCCTGTACGAGCAGTACGACCAGCCTTTGGGATTATTTTATAATAAAGAAACATTTTCTATGGAAAACTACTTGACCCAATGGGGAGATTATTTGTTGTCTTCAGAAGCGCAGTTTATGACTTTTGAGGCTTTTGCTACAGCAAAATACCCTACTGAGCAGCAGTTTTTTATGCGCCCCGATGCCGATTCCAAAGCCTTTGCAGGTACGGTCTTGTCGTTTGGTGAAATCCAGAAGTGGTACCAGCAACTAGCGAAGAACGAGACCTACGAACTAGGCCCTCAAACCAAGATTATGATCGGCCCCGCGTACCACATCGAAAAAGAGTGGCGCAATTTTGTCGTTGAAGGCCAGGTGGTGACCAGCTCGTTGTATCAGAAAAATTTTAAGCTCACTAAATCCAACACCGCTATTCCGCAGAGCATGCTTGATTTTGTAGAGGCGCGTTGCCGCGAATACCAACCCCACGATGTGTTTGCGATGGACATTGCCAAATGCAGCGGGGAGGAGGAGTATTACATCATTGAGTGCGGTTGCATGAATTCGGTAGGTTTTTATGCAGCCGATATTGACCGTTATGTGGCAGCGCTGTCGGATTATATGCGGCGGCTTGTAGGGGGATGAAGTTACTTTGTCAACTTTTCAATTGCCTCCGCCAATTTTTTCTTGGAAAAACCTTGCAAAGAATTAGTAAGCACTAAACGGTTTTTGTGTACAGGCGCCAAGCCATTCAATGATTTATCATCATCCAAAATCAAGTACTTGTCGGGCTGCTGAAAAGCCAAAAAAGCCTCTATTTCTTTTTTTCTACTGTAATTAAATGGATATACAGGTAGAAAGTCCACTATAGTTTGTTGGATACCGCGGTTCTTAAAAATGAGATTAAACTCCTCCAATGTTTTTGCTTTTCGTCTACTGGAACTTAACCAAATTTCAGAACTAGTAGCGGCGAGTAGGGTGTTGAGTTGCTGCACACAAACAGGGTTAAAATCTGAATAGCCATCGGCGTGCAGGAGGTCGGTTTTCCAGGGAGGCGTAGTGATCAAAACACCATCCAAATCTAATAATAAAAGCATAGCGAGTAGTAAGAATTAAAGAACAGACTATTGATGGAGTTGCACAGCAGTCACAATTAAGTCTATAAAAGTAAAATAAACCAATCCTACCCACTTTTTAAGAAAACCCTGCTTAATTCTTATCTAATAGCCATATATTGAAGCTCAACTGCTTTTAGAAGTAGAAAATTCTCCGTTGTACCTTGCTTATTGAGCCTAATGATTGTTTACGTTTATGAAAAAAACACAACTCCTTCTATTATTTCTTGCTTTGCTTATTTTGGCTGTTAACAATGCCGAAGCGCAAGTGGGTATCAATATTTTGCAGCCCGATAGCTCGGCTATTTTGCACCTAGAATCTACCGACCGCGGCTTTTTGCCTCCACGCATGACTACTGCCCAGCGCGACAACATCAACCAACCCAAAGCGGGCTTGACCATTTACAATACCCAAGATAGTACGTTGCAATATTATACAGGACGTTGTTGGTTGCCCGTATGGCAAGAGGATTGCGATGCTTGTTTGTTTGATTTCTCTATAGAACAACAAAACGGCAGCATCGACCGCATCATTTCCAACAGCGATTCTACACGTCTGTTTGTCAACCAAACCAATGGCAGTGCTTCGGTAGGGCTGTACGTTATTGCCAACCTGCCTGCGGGGATAAGTGTGCAAATTGACCAACCTGTTGTACAAGGAACGGATACGGTAGCGCTCAAAGTAAGCGCCAGTATTTTTGCCCCTTCAGGAACCTATCCCATTGTAGTACAAGCCGCTTGCGATGGAGCAATTAAAAGTCAAGTATATGTGATTACTATTGATCCTTGTATAGAAATTGATTTGTTGGCGCCGACTGTAAATTACGATTTGCAAGCCATCAACAACCTACCAACGTCCACGCCCGTTTGTGTGGTGCTGCGGGTACCGCCAGGGTTGGAAATGACTAACGATACATCGGGGGCACCTGTTTATACCTCGGGGAATTTGCATCCGCAATCGCGTGTAGGCATCGAAAATCAAGGATTTCTATTTGCCACAGGTGGTTTGGGCGGTGTTGGTGCTGGCCTAAGTGGACAAGGCGGCGAAGGGGGCAATGGCAGTACGGCCATGAATTTGACCACCCACACGCACTTAATCAACACAGGGCGCATCTATGGCGGTGGCGGCGGCGGTGGCTCCGTCGGTTTTCTGACCAGCATAAATATCCCTGCACCCATAAACACCACAATTAATTTGGGCTTAGGCGCAGGCGGTGGCGGTGGTGCCCAATTGGGCGAAGGCGGCAACTTGGGCGGTGGTTTTGGCTTCTATGAAGCAGGAACGGATGCCACGGGCGGACTGCTAGCCCAGCCAGGTTTTGGCGGTGTTTTGACTACGCCTATTAATTTTTCTGTTGTACTGGCACAAGCGACCATTACCCCCGCTGTATTTGGTGGCAATGGGGGCGATTATGGCCTGCCTGGCCAAGCGGGAAGTTTATTCTTCAACTTAACCATCACGGTTAATGTTCCCATTGTAGGAACGGTCACTTTGATCAATCAAAACTTCCCCAATCCGCCCCTCACCGTTTTCCCTGCAGGAGGGGCAGCAGGCAAGGCCATCCAACGCAACGGAAACCCCTTGATTGGTACCATTGATGGTAATTACCAGACGACAAATATTAAGGGGGAAGTAGGGAATTAGAAAGTTGTCTTAATATAATGTTAACAAACAACTAAGTTGGCAGATTCTTTGCGCCTTTGTTGGTTTACTATCCAATCTCTACTGAACACAAATTTATAGCATGATAAAACACTTACTATTTTGCGTACTGGTGCTGCTATGCACCCACATCAACGCACAGTCATTTGAAGGCATCATTGAAACACACCAAACCACAGGGGACGGTGTAGAATACGATTTGATCTGGTATATAAAAGGGGATAAAATTGCTTATGAATTGAAAAGCAACAACCAACGCATGCGTTTTGTACCGCAACGCGCCTCTAATTCCATGTTGATGGTGACGGGCGAAAACAAAACGCGCATACCTGTTAGCGATATTGGCAGCCCCGCAGATTTCTCTATGGAGGGGGCTACTTTGAGCGGAAAGGGCAGGGGAACCTGTGAACATTTTGAGGCAGTGGAGCAGTGGCAATTGTCTACCAACGATGTAGTGGCCATGGTAGAAGTGACCACCGATGTGGCTATCAATTTGTCGGAGTACAAAGAATTCTTTAAGTCTCATCACGGCTTGTGTGCTTTGGCGGCCTCGGGCAAAGCGGGATTTCCCCTCAACAGCACCATCAAAGACAAAAACGGTAAAGTATTGTGCAAGACAACATTGACTAAAGTGACGCGCACTGCTGTTGCGGATGCCTATTTTAATTAACAAAAGACAGCCTTTACAAAACATATCCTTCCAGTAGCCTGTTGCCTATTGGTAGAACGAATGGCCTGCTTCCTTAAGAAGCAGGTTTTTTTGTATAAAGCTGCTGCACCAACACGGCGGCAAATCGACTCTAAAAAAGTAAGATAGTAGTTTGCTAAACCCGTCAATTTGTGTAATTTTAGCGCGCTTACTCTTAGAGAGCAGGGGGTACCGCTCCCTCAAATACACTATAAAATCATGTTACAAAAAAGCAATTAGAGCGGTTCTTCATCCACTTAATCAATCTGACTACCACATGTCTACAGCAGTCATTATCACTTTTGTCATCGGCTATTTGGCCATCGTTTTTGAACATCCACTTAAATTAGATAAAACCGTTCCCGCCTTGATTATGGCCGCTGTTTGTTGGGCCTTAATTTCCTTGGGACATGTAGATTTGCCTGTAGGACATGTTATGCACCCTGCAGAAGGGGAACCGCATGATTATTACAAGCACATGCTTGACCCCATTTTATTGCACCACATCGGAAAAACAGCAGAAATTCTAATTTTCTTGATCGGGGCAATGACCATTGTAGAGCTAATTGATTTGCACAAAGGTTTTGCGGCAATTACCGACCGCATCAAGACCACACAAAAGTCAACCATGCTTTGGCTGATTACGCCGTTGGCCTTTTTCCTATCCGCTACGTTGGACAACTTGGCTTGTACGATTGTTTTGGTGTCGCTGCTGCGTAAATTAGTACCGCTCAAGGAAGAGCGCATTTACTTTATTGGTTTGGCGGTTATTGCAGCCAATGCTGGGGGCGCTTGGTCGCCTATTGGAGATGTGACCACTACCATGCTGTGGATCAACGATAAAGTAAGTACAATGGGATTGATTGTGAATATTCTAATCCCTTCTATTGCCTGTGCGATTATTCCAACGTTGGCGATGTCTCGCATGCCTTACATGCGCGGTTCGATTACCATTCCACCAGAGTCGGTACCCGTGGAAGGCGAGAAAACAAGAGTAAAGGGAGGAACCACGATGTTGATTGCAGGTTTGGCAGGTCTTGTATTTGTACCTATTTTTAAAGTAGTTACCCACCTGCCTCCTTATGTGGGCATGATGTTGTCTTTAGGGGTGGTTTGGATGATCTCTGAATATTTGCATCCCGATGAAGAAGACTTTGAAAACAAA
>CAYUZF010000101.1:1325-2807 GCA_964449615.1 uncultured Aureispira sp. | reverse complement strand
CACCATTATTCTGCTCACAACGCCTTGTCGCGCATTGAGATGTCGAGTATCTTGTTTTTCCTCGGAATCTTACTGGCGGTAGCCGCCTTAGAATCTATGGGAACCTTAGAGACGTTGGCCACTGCAATGGACAACGCCATTAGCAACCGCGATATCGTTATTGGAATACTTGGGTTGGGGTCTGCTTTGATTGATAACGTACCCTTAGTAGCGGCTGCAATGGGTATGTACGATGTAGCGCCTGACGGCAAATTGTGGCATTTTTTGGCCTACTCGGCTGGAACAGGAGGCTCGATGTTAATTATCGGTTCTGCGGCAGGAGTAGCGGCAATGGGCTTAGAAAAAATTGACTTTATGTGGTACGTCAGACACATCGCTTGGTTGGCATTGATTGGTTTCTTTGCTGGAGCAGCGGTTTTCTTATTGATGTATCCGTTCACTTCTTCTTTAATCTAAACGCAAATGGCTCGATTAATGGCCGTAGACTATGGTATAAAACGCGTGGGGTTGGCAGTGTCCGACCCCTTGCAAATTATTGCCACTCCTTTGCAGACTGTTGCTAATGCCCAGTTGATGGACTATTTACAAAACTATCTTCAAACGGAAGAAGTGGAATGTCTGGTGGTGGGCAAGCCTACCCATAGAGATGGGACACCAACGCCTTTAGAGGGACACATCAAAGGCTTTATTAGGCGTTTCCGCAAATTGTATCCCGCCATCAGTATTGAGCGCCAAGACGAAGCTTATACTTCTGTTATGGCCGAGGCGCTTCTTCGCGAAAGCACCCCTAAAAAGAAAGACCGAAGAGACAAAGGGTTGATTGACCAGATGAGTGCTTATGTGATTCTGCGGGAATACATGGGCATCTATTAGCAATTGTGCGCGATCTCAAGGAGACAGTAGGGTTTAAAAATTTCTTAAAGCGTCTAGCGGGGTTGGTCAGGCAACAATTCTACTGTATTTTGTTTGCTAAGCTTCTTCGAAGCTACTTTTTCTCAACGACTTCCAACTCAACACGATTACATGAGTTTCGTATATCCTTGGTTTTTGTGGGCGTTATTGGCATTGGCCATTCCCATTATTATACATCTATTTCATTTTAGACGCTTCAAAACGGTCTATTTTACCAACGTACAGTTTCTAAAAGAAGTAAAAGAACAGACCTCGGCACGCGCCAAAGTAAAACATCTTTTGGTGTTGTTTGCGCGGATGTTGGCGCTGGCTTTTCTGGTGTTGGCGTTCGCAATGCCCTATATTCCCAGCAAAAACGGCGCGGTCAAAGCAGGCAACAAAGACGTGAGTGTTTTCTTTGACAACTCTTTTAGTATGGCTGCCGAGAGCGAAGATGTACGCCTCTTGGAAAAAGCCCGTACCCGCATCGAGGAAATCATTTCTGCGTACAGCATCGACGACCGCATCCAGTTGCTCACCGCTGATTTTGAAGGCCGCGACCAGCGCCTACTCAGCAAAGAAGATGCCTTG
>CAYUZF010000101.1:0-1315 GCA_964449615.1 uncultured Aureispira sp. | reverse complement strand
CTCAACGAAATTACCATCAGCTACAAAGTGCGCAACCTCTCCAAAGTCTTAGCGCGTCAAAAACAAGCCGTGTCAGGCGGCAACAATAGCAACAAAGAAATTTATATTGTCTCTGATTTTCAACAAAATATCACCGATTTAGAGCGTTACGAAGACAGTACCATTCAAGTAAATTTGGTGCCTTTACAGTCGGTGCAGCGCCAGAATGTTGCCATTGATTCCGCGTGGTTCCAATCCCCTGTGCAAAGCCTCAACCAACCCAATCCTATGGTGGTGAAGGTGCGCAACTGGAGCGACCGCGAAATTCCCAACATTCGCATGAGCCTTAACATTGCCAACCAAACGCGCCCCGTAGGGACGCTTACCATTCCCGCGCAAACATCGGTTTATGACACCATAGATATTCCCGTTTTAAAAACAGGCTGGTACGAAGCCAAATTAAGCATTACTGATTTTCCGATAGAATTCGACAACGATTATTACTTTACGTTTAATGTGGATGAGCAGGTGGATATTCTGCAAGTGCATGGAGGGCAGGCCAACCGATTTATCTCCGCAACTTTTAGAGACAACGAATATTTTAAAGCGACCAGCCAAAATGCGGGGCAGTTGGATTACAGCAAATTTTCTACCTACGATTTGATTATTTTGGATGGACTTAGAACCATTCCTTCGGGCTTAATTTCTGAATTGTACAACTACGCAGAAAATGGCGGCAATGTGGTGGTTTTTCCCCACCCCGAGGCTAGTTTGGGAGATTACGGCAACTTGACCCGCCAATTTAATTCCAATACCTACCGCGCTTTGGAGCGCCGCGACCGCAAAGTGTCGTTTGTGAATTTTGAAGAATTTATTTTTAACGATGTATTTGAAGAGCGCCGCAACAACCTCAAATTACCGACCAGCCAAGCCAATTTTAAACTTGCCAAACGCGCCAGTTCAGGAGAAGAGGTAATTTTGCGTTACCGCGATGGGGGCACCTTTGTGGGCAAGTACCGCACGGGCAAAGGCCACCTGTTTTTGACGGCTGCACCGCTGGATTTGGATTACTCGGATTTGGTGCAGAACGGTGAAATTTTTGTACCCATGCTCTACAAAATGGCGCTGTCGGCTAATGCGGATAATAAAGTAGGGTATGTGATTGGCCAAGACGAAGTACTAGAAACGGACAACCGTGCGACCAGCGCCGAAATGGTGTATAAAATGCGCGGCAATCGCGGTGAGTTTATCCCCGAACAGCGGGCGATGGGCAGCCGTGTGGTTCTGGGGCTGAACAATCAAATTACCAATGCAGGGTTCTACGACTTGTACCTCA
>CAYUZF010000100.1:4784-17567 GCA_964449615.1 uncultured Aureispira sp. | reverse complement strand
CCGCTGTACAAAAATATCCAAGGCCATCAGTTCAGCCAGGTACAATTGATTGTAAACCACTTGTGCCTGCAAAGCCGCAAGCGGCCTGTTGCTTACTAGTTCTTCCAGTGGTGGAATGTACAAGGCTTGGCGAAGCGCCAACGCTCGTGGGTCGGTAGCGCTGCCTGTTTGTTCTTCTGCCCAATCCATATACCGCCGCTCCAACTGTTGGATATCTGTCTTTATGGCCGCACTGTTTTCGGCTATGAAAGCTTCTCCATCGTTTGGAACAAACAAACTGGTAGAGAACAAACGGTTCAGCCCGGATAAGGCAGGATCGTTGAGGGCTTGCATTTGACGGACGCCTAACAATTCCGCACGAATTTCTACGGTACCGCTGCCGCTGCGCTCCCAATCCGAGAAACGCTGCTCGTCTTCTTCTCTTAAAACGTGCAGCTGCACAACCAAACTTTTCTTCACCGATTCGAGTACCCCAGGTTGGTAAGCATCCGCTTCGTTGGATTCAAACGCTAATACAGGTAGGAGAAAAAGCACAGTAAGTAGGACGTATAGCAACGGGAGTAGGGTTCGTCTGTTGACAAGTGGCATAGATTGGGATAAGATTGGTGACGGTATAGAATTTGTGTTGAGGCTGGGGCTTTTGTATTTCTATGTTTTATAAAGGTATGGAAATATTTTATTTTAACCAACCTGACCTGTCAAAAACAAGTAAACTATTCATATTCAATTAAAGGTTGTTTTCGGAAGTTTTAGAAGGCGTTCCAAGTTCCTTTTTAGTAATAAACAAGCTCGCGTTCTACAATGCGTTGTGGCTCACCGTCAATAGCCTCTACAGCGCGCACCCAATTGCCCACCTCGTCCAAATCGTAGCTGATGTGTATGGTTTTGCTGTGGCTGCCCTCCTCGATTTCTACGCGTTTGGGATGGTGGTTTTCATCGTAATAAATGCGTTCGCTGCCACTGCGCAGGCTGCCCTTGTAATGTTCAGTATCGACAATTGTTTGGATGTAATCGGTGCCGTTTGCTGCATCGTATTCGTAAACGAGCGTGTACAACAGTTCCTCTTTAGCATTGTACTCTTTCCATACTCTATCGAAGGTAGATGGGTTGGTATAATTGATCACAGAGGATTGCATCACGTTGTCCTGTAAATCATAAACCGCTATATTCTTTGCATACAAACGATCATCCATAACAATCCGACCAATTGGCTTGTCTTGGGCATCGTAAATGCGAAACAGCGTGTCTTCCATGACCGAGCGCACACGCAACTCGCCATCGCGATCAAAAATATGAACTTCTTTCATGTTCTTTTCTTCGTCAAACACTACTTTAGAATGGGTAGGAACGCCCTCGTATTCGTAGTATTTGGCGCGGTCTATTTGGCGCGACACTAGCCGCCCTTTTATAAGTTTACCCGCTTCCTGTTTGGCTCTGTAGCGTTTGGTAATCATTTCCTTCACCTCTCCTTTGAGGTGCAGCAGCACATGTTCGTTGTACGGTTCGGGTTGACAGCTGCAAAACAACAGCAAGAAGCAGAAATAAGGTACTAATTTCATCGCAACAGCATTAAAAGTTGAATAGTAAGCCTTGCCCCCTCCGCGCGTACGCAAAGAGGACAAATATTTTTAGTAATATACAATTTTACGCTCAATAATTCGGTGCGGATGCCCATCTATACGCTCTGTGGCTTGCACCCAATTGCCCTGTTCGTCCAGTAAGTACTCTATATCAATCGTTTGGTTATTTCCAGCTTCCTCAATAGATACTTTAATTGGATGGCTGTTGGCATCATAAGTAATAGACTCTACTTTGCGTTCTTTTTGTTGGCGGTGGTGGCTCAATCCTTCCACACGTCGATCCACCACAATGGGGCGCTGCTGTGCATCGTATTCATAATGAGTTGTAGCATTGAGCGCTCCTTCGGCGTTGTATTCTTTGTAAATGTGTTTGTAGGGTTGTCCGTTTTTGTATTCGTACGTCATGGCAGTATGTTCCAACAATTCGCCAGAAGCGTAATACACATCCATCCTGTGGGGCAGCCAGCGGTCGTCCAAAACTATTTTGGCAAAGTAAGTACCGTCGGCTGTGTACATTTTAAAGAGGGTATCCATCATCTCTATACGCTGCTCTAGGCGGTTGTTGCGGTCGTAGGTGTATAAATCCGTCATTATTTGTTGCGCGTCAAAAACCGCCTTAGAATTGGTAGGCAAGCCCTCGTATTCGTACAATAAATCGCCGTCCAAATTGCGCGATATAGGCCGTCCTTTCACAATTTTACCGTCTTTGTGCAACGCCTTGTAGCGCTTGGTATACAGCTCTTTAACCCATCCTTTAAGGTACAGTTCGGTATGGTCGTTGTGGGGGCGTTCAGCGTCGCAACTGCACAACCCGCCTAGTAGGAATAGGCCTACAAAAAGGGGGACGTATGGCATTGGTAATGGCATTAAAAATAGACACAGCGCCAAAAGCAACAGCGCTTAATAAGAAGTGTTGGTAGCTTGCTTTGTTCGAGGATACTAGAAAAATAGAGTTGGAACGCTAGTACCGTTTTGTCCTAATAAAGATATAAAACTTTGCCGTTTTTGCCAAGCACTACCCCCCAATCCTCCAATTGCAACCAGCGAAGGTCAGCGCAAAAAAGCTTACAATTGTTCAAGTTCTGAAAGGGATAAACCACTGATTTTGGCAATAGTCGCTGTAGGCAATCCCTCCGCTTTCATGGCTTTGATGAGGTCAATTTTTTCTTGCTGGACTTTTTTGGCTTTTCGCTCGGCGCGCAGCTTGGCTTTTTGCTCTTTTTTGAGTTGCGCTTGTGCCGCTTCGATCAACTCCACGTGTTCCGCTTCGCGCTTGTCCAGAATGGTCTTAAACTCGGCTCTGATTTGTTGAGCTAGGGCATCGCTGGGTACGTATTTAATGCTTTTGCGCAATTCCCGCATCAAATCAATGTCGGCAAAAGACAAATAGGTTTTGGTATTGATGATCTGGTGGTCGACCACAGGCACTTTTACAATCCTGCCCACCTGAATCAAGCGGTCGGTAATGTCCAAATCTTCGGCGGAGGGTTTGAGCTGCCCCGAAGGGTGGTTGTGGCACAAAATTACACGGGCTGCCCGCTTCTGCAACGCCAAACTAAACACCTCCATCGGCTCCACAATCGTCGCTTTCTGACTCCCCAAACTAATCAACTCAATAAAACAAATCCGCGCACTCGGCTCCAACCCAACCACCCAAAAATGCTCCCGATCCCGCCCAATCTTATCCTCCCGCAACAAAATCTGCTGCATCACCCCGTACAAATCGGTGGTGTTGAGGAGGTGGATGCGCTGGCTCTCGGACAATGGAATGTTCATCTGGTAGTGTGTTGGTTGGTGTAAATATAGGGAAATTATTTTTTTGAGAAAAAGGATTTCGTGCCGCGACGGATTATTCGGTAGTGTTTGTATTTTTTTTCTGTGTCCCCATCGTGATACTGTGGAGTGGGGTCTACTTTGTATTTTTTCATTAGTTCTGCAACGCCTTCGCAGTGTTGCTTTTTTAGTTGTTGAAAGAAATTTGGGGTATTTACTATTGCATTTTCTACATTCGCTTGGCTCAAATTCGCGCCAAGCAAATTCGCGTTCCTCAAATCCGCATCAATCAAATTCGCGTTGCTCAAATCCGCATCAATCAAATCCGCGCCGCTCAAATCCGCATCAATCAAATTCGCGCCAATCAAATTCGCGCCGCTCAAATCCGCGCCAATCAAATACGTGCGGCTCAAATTCGCGCCGTTCAAATTCGCGCCAATCAAATACGCGCCGTTCAAATCCGCGTCAATCAAATCTGCACCAATCAAATTCGCGCGGCTCAAATCCGCGACACTTAAATCCGCGCCCCTCAAATCCACACCTCTCAAATCCGCACTTCGCAAATTCGCACCCCTCAAATTCGCACCCCTCAAACTTAAATTATCGAGACTAAGGCCTACACTCCTATCATTGTATTTCAACAATTTACAGAAAGTAACTTTACTCTCTTCCTCTATTAAATTCTTATTGGCGGCAACCTCCAACCGTACCAACACGAACCAATAATGGTAAAAAATAGACATTGCGGCATCTATAGGCGGTAATTTTTTTTCCTTAATAATTGTAGCAGACTTATCGCTCAAATCTAAAAACTGCCGTTTCAAACAAAATCCCAAAAACCCTCTCATACGCGCCCGTACTTGCTGGCGGCGAGCAAGCGAAGTTTGGGCAATCCGCTCTTCCAACAGCCCTATCATATTATTATTAAATCCTTTTACCGCAAACAATTTCCAAAACAACTGTAAGGCTGCTTCACCCTCCTTTATAACATACGCTTCATCCTTTTGAGCTAGTAACTGCTGCTGTATGGTTGTCCAACAATGTTCCACCACCAAATATTCCTGCAAGGACTTGTGCAAAAACTCCAGTGCTTGGTTGTTGTTTTTATTATTGGAAGTAGCTACCGTAGTTTTTTTAAAATAAAAGGTAATCAATAAATTTTTAGCCGCCTCTTCCAACTCATCAGAAGTATCTAAATGGGTAAGCAATGCTTGGGTAGTGGGCATCTCTAGCAACTCCTCTATTCGAAGGTACAAATGAGCACTTTGGTGGATGTTGAAGGCTAATTCTTGCAGCCAAGTACGGAAAGCTTGTTTAGCGGCTTCGGTTGTTTTGAATTTTCGGAACGTTTCTATTTGCCTTTCGGCCCAACTGCGGTTGAGTACGCTGTCAAACAGTTGTTCATAAATGGAAGCGCGGTCTAGTTGCGCTTGCTGGTCGATATCAATATTGGCCTTTACAATCAAATACAATAAAATAGGCAGTTCTACGAGTTCCTTAAGCGGAGTGAGGGCTTCCACTTCGTCTATTGTTGCCAATTGTTGGGCAGTAAGCGAACTATTGGAATGTACTTGCTGGTAATTCCTCAACCAGGTTTGTTGCTGCTCTAATGAAAAAGGCGCCAATCGCAACACTAAGGTATCTTGTACGCCTATATCCCCCAGCCTCAAATAATGCAACCTAGAGGTGAGTAGGATCTGTAGATTTGTTCGCTGTCTTGTTCTCGTTTGAAGTTGGTGGTAAAAGTCCTTGAGTTGAGCTTTGGTAAGGCCATTAGACATATAGAGTTCGTCCAAGCCGTCCAAAATCAATAGATTAGAAGCCTTCCAGTCTAGAGCGATGTCGTGAAAGTCCTTCCAATAGTTTTGCAATACCTCAAAAGGATGTTCTATTAATTCTTTGGGCTTTTCTATGTCGCGCAGCCGTACAAAATAAATATTTCCCTTGTAATTTTGTTCTAGCAGTTCGTGTATAAAATAGCTACAAAAGGAGCTTTTGCCTTGTCCAGGTTGCCCAAGCAGGAAGAGTAGGCGCTGTTGGGTGTCTTCTTTTAAAGAGTATTGGTTTTGGATGAAGCGCGCTCGTAAATACTCGTGTAAATCGCCCTTGTAGTTGGTAGGCGGATCAAAATATTCTTCTTGTGGCTGGCTTATTTTCTGTTGGTTGTAGACGTTAAAATAAGGTTGTACATACAACTCTTTTAACGTCAATTGAGCATCTACGAATAGCGGAGTGTAAATGCGTTGTTTTAGTTCTTCATAATACGCCTTCTTACGTCCTTGTGCCAAGCGTGCTTCCGAGAAAGGTGTGTTTAAATACTGCGTAATCGCCCCGTAGTAGCTTGGTTTATTCACCCATTCGATGTCTAAAAAATCAATTAAGCGCTCTTTGGTGGTTCTGCGAATGGCGGTAGCGGTAGCTCGATCCAGTTGTAAGACATTTTGGAGCCACTGCTGGTAATTATCGAACAACTGGTCTAAGCCTTCTATTTTTTCTACCTTGAATTTGGTTAATAAATCTGCATTTAAAACCAGTTTTACCGCTACTAAATCTTGATGGATGGTTTGATTGAGCGCTTTCGCTTCGTGCGGAAAGGCTTCGCCCTTTCTTTTGCTTCGATAGGGAATAACGTTGTACAAAAAGGCTCTAGACAGTGCATTAGAAAACAGCTTAAACACCCGTCTATTCGCCCCATCGCTAGAATGATAGGAAAAGGTAAGGGTTTCCCGAATGATGGTAAGCGAGGTGCCTGCGCCTGCCGTCATATAATCGGTAATGGCCACATTGGCTATTTTTTTAAACAGCGCAGCAGGATTGATCTGGATGCTAAGACTGTTTTTTGTACTTTGGGCTTCAATAAAATTAAAATAGGGCAGTTCTTCCACAGCAAATATCTTTTATAAACCATACGATACTTAAAAGTAAGCATTTTGTTCGGATATTTTGGTGTTGCGGTGTATTTGTGGAGGGCTGTCCTGCACGCTAGGCGCAAGCCCCTGCCCCAACCGCTACAAAAATAAAAAGATACCCTTTGTTCAAAACTTGCACCAGCCACCGCGAAGATCGCGAAGTCCAACGGCCAAACACAGGATTGCGCATTGAGCAGCATTCAAACAAATACCCCCCCTCTCAATTTTTTTTCTACCTTTGCGCCTCCAAACGCCCCTTAGCAGTCATTTTTTGACCAAAAAACAGCCGACCAACTGTAAACCAAAAGGATATTTTGTTGTACTATCAACACCAGTTCTTAAGGCCGCGTTAAAAGTGTTGCTTTTGACCGAAGAACGACAAAGTTTGCGGTTGTAAAAGAACTGATTATTATTGAAATACGTTACCTTTGTGTCACTAGATTAGATTTAATCTAAATACAAAGACAAAAATCGAAAAAAATTACATCATATTATGCCTGATAAGAAATTAATATACCTAGATAACAACGCTACTACCCCAACCGATCCTAGAGTAGTAGAAGCTATGTTGCCTTATTTTACAGAGCATTATGGCAATGCGGCCAGTCGCAACCACCCGTTTGGTTGGGCGGCAGAAGGCGCCGTAGATAAAGCCCGCCAGCAGATTGCGGACTTGATTGGTGCTGATCCACGCGAAATTATTTTCACGTCTGGAGCGACAGAAGCCGACAACCTCGCCATTAAAGGGGTGGCGGAAATGTACCGCCGCAAGGGCAACCACATCATTACGCTAGAAACCGAACACAAAGCGGTTTTGGATACCTGCAAGAAATTGGAGAAAGAAGGTTGTGAGGTGACTTACCTCAAAGTAGGCCGCGATGGGTTGGTCGATTTGGCAGAATTGGAAGCAGCGATTCGACCAACGACGATTTTGGTGGCCATTATGTTTGCCAACAACGAAATTGGCGTAGTGCAGCCGATGAAGGCGATCAGCGATATTTGTATCAAACACCAAGTGTTGTTGATGTCAGACGGTACGCAAGCCGTGGGTAAAATTCCCGTGAATGTCAAAGAATTGGGCATCCACTTGATGGCGTTCACAGGACACAAAATGTACGGCCCCAAAGGTGTTGGTGCTTTGTATGTTTCGCGCAAGTCCCCCCGCGTCAAAGTAACCGCACAAATGGACGGCGGTGGACACGAGCGCGGTATGCGTTCAGGAACCTTGAACGTGCCTGCGATTGTGGGCTTTGGCAAGGCTGCCGAATTGTGCAACCAAGAAATGGAAGCCGAAGCCGAGCGCCTTTCTAAATTGCGCGACAAGCTCGAAAAAGAATTGATGAAAATCGAAGAAGTGGTATTAAACGGCCACCACGAATACAGAATGCCCCACGTAACCAACTTGTCCTTCAAGCACGTAGAAGGCGAGGGGTTGATGATGACGTTCAACCAAAACATCGCCTTGTCTTCTGGCTCTGCTTGTACGTCGGCTTCGTTGGAGCCTTCTTATGTACTCAAAGCTTTGGGTTTGGGCGATGACTTAGCCCACTCTTCTTTGAGAATTAGCTTAGGTCGTTTCACCACCGAAGAAGATGTGGATTATGCCATCAAGGCCATCCGCAACGGGGTGAACCACATGCGCGAGTTGTCCCCGATTTGGGAAATGTACAAAGAGGGTATTGACTTGGATGCGGTACAATGGTCGGAGCATTAGGGGAAAAGCCAACAAGCAGTAAACTTTGAAGCGATACAGGCATGACGAATCAAGAGTATAAGGACATTTTCCAACAATACGATCTTGAAAAACTACGCGGACTTTGGAAAATTATTCGAGAGGGAGGAACTCCTGACAGAATGGAAAAAGGGAAAGCGTTTGAGTTTATGATCATGCGATTATTTGAACTGGATAACGCGAGTGTAACGTATTCTTATAGTGTCGTTGACAGTAGTCCTGATAGCAACAGTTTACCGATAGAAGAGATTGATGGTTTATTTTATTATCAACACTATATTGGTATGGTAGAGTGTAAAAACTATACGAGTTATGAAGGGAAACGACCACGCAATGTAGATTTTACGCCTATCGCTAAACTTCGCAGCCAATTGTTACGGCGGCCAGTAACTGCAATAGGAAATGTATTTTCTGCAACGGGTTTTACCTCGCCAGCAGTTGCCCTAGCTACTCATCTCCATCCTCAAACTATTTTGTTGTGGAACAAGGATGATGTTGATTATGTTATTGACAAGGGTCGTATCTGCCCGTATTTTATAAAGAAATACAGACAGTATGTGGTGGATTGTACACCAGATTACGACCTCAAAAAGATACAAGATGAAATCAACAAAAATGAATAAAATACTAATAACCGAAAGCGTTTTTGATGAAGCCGTCATCAAGCGAATGTTGCCTAAAGAGGTTACGCGTTCTATTATGGTAACTAGCCGTTCAGGAGACACTGCTGCATTATCAGCTGCAAGAAGTTATTATGTTGATGGTGGGTATCAAATTGTATTGTTAGTAGATTCGGATAGCAATAATGAGCAAGAAATTGCAAGTAAAAAATATGAATATGAAGGTATGATCAGCTCTTTAGGGCGTCGTTCTTCAGATGCAAAGATTGTTCTTATCAACCCAGAAATAGAAGCCCTCTTTTTCGAGAGCAAAGATTTTATAGAAAAAACATTCGGACGTCAGTTGTCCGATTTAGAATTTGAATTTTTAAAAAAGGATCCCAAGACGGCGCTACAGCGCTTGGCTCAAGACCAACCCAATTTACCCCAGCATTTTAAAGAACTGGGGAATGTTTTGTTGGACAAATTGGACGAAGCAACCATAGAACGCATTCGCCAAAATGAGCAGATCCAAGAAATTATAGAATACTTTCAAAAATAAAAACCACCTATTATGGCTTATTCAGAGAAATTATTAGACCACTTCAAGAAGCCTAAGAACGTAGGCACATTGGACAAAAATAAAAAGAACGTAGGAACTGGATTGGTAGGCGCGCCCGAATGTGGCGATGTTATGCGCTTGCAAATCGAAGTAGACGAGGATTCTGGCGTTATCAAAGATGCCAAATTCAAAACCTTTGGCTGTGGCTCTGCCATTGCTTCTTCTTCCCTAGCGACCGAATGGTTGAAAGGAAAAACTTTAGATGAAGCATCTTCTATCGACAACATGGCGATTGTAGAAGAATTGGAATTGCCTCCCGTAAAGATCCACTGTTCTGTCTTGGCCGAAGACGCCATCAAATCGGCGATCAAAGATTACCAAAGCAAAAACGACGAGGCTTAAGTACCGACTCGTTTTAGAAATACTGACCAACAATGATATTTGTAACAGACAACGCCAAACAACAAATTGAAACCATTCGGGAGAAAAACACCGCTTTGGACGACAGCTATTTTGTACGCGTGAGCGTGACCAGTGGCGGCTGCTCTGGTTTGTCTTACAACATGGATTTCGACAACGAATCTCAGCCCGAAGACCAAATCTTTGAGGACAAGGGCGTCAAAGTCGTCACCGACCTCAAAAGCTTTTTGTACTTGTTTGATTCTACCCTCGATTTTTCGGGCGGTTTAGATGGCAAGGGCTTTCATTTTACTAACCCCAATGCTTCGCGCACTTGTGGTTGTGGCGAAAGTTTTTCGGTGTAAAGTTGTTTTTGGCTTTACGATATAAGGCGTCCTTTCAAGCAATTGGAAGGACGCTTTTTTATTATTTGTTGGTGTTTAGCAGGATGGATTATGCCGCGAAGCCCCCTCCAAAAAAAAGCCATTCCGAATATTCGGAATGGCTTTTTGTCTGCTCGCTGCTCATCTATGGAGCAGCACGGTATGATTCTGCCAAAAGACAGCAACGTAATTAATCCAAGAGCATTACGTCTACTGCATTTGGTCCTTTTCTTCCATCTTCTAATCGATATGACACGCGGTCATCTTTCTGAATTTCGTTGACAAGACCATTGGCATGTACAAAGTAGTCTTGTCTATCGTTGTCATCTTTGATAAAGCCGTAGCCTTTTTCTTCGTTAAAGAACTTTACTGTTCCTGTGTTGGTATTCATAAATAATAAATTTGCACCCTAATGTAGGGCTTAAAAAAGCACATGCTGGTTGAGCAGTGCGTAAAAATAAGATTAACAGAAACGCTTTTCAAATGGTAATTCTACCCCTTTCCAGACGCTTCACAATCTTAGAACCTAGATTTATTAAAATTGGTTTCCTAAAGAAGTAGTTTAATAATGAATTGACTGTTAATTTTTTATTAAGAGCTAAAAACGTTCTACTTCAAGGAACAACGCTTATTGGGCAAAGCGCTGTCTTCGGACATAGGTATAGCCCACTCCAAATAAGATCAACAGCAAAAGCGGTAAGATCAAGTTGACCAACTGCCACTTCGTTTCTTCGGCGTAGGCGCGTTCTTGATTCAAAGGGCGCAGCTTAATTTGTTTGTTGCGGGCGGCGATAATTCCTTTGCTGTCAATTAGATATTCCAAACAGTTCATCAAAAAATCTTTGTTGGCATACTGATAGCCATCGTAGGGATTGACGCCCAGCGGCAGCGGTGTAGGACGGCGACGATTTTGAGGATCAAGCGCATTTTTGGCAATATCGCCATCTGAGACGACAATCATCTTAGTCGGCTCGCCCTGTGCAATAAATGGCTGCCCCAATTGTTCCAAGCCCGCCAACATTTCTGGCGTTACTCTATTTTTATAATAAGAACTAAACGCCCCTTCTAACAATACCGCTATGTTTTGGTTGCCTTTTGTAAAATCCGCTTGACGCAACCCCTGCTGCATAATATCAATGCTGACTCGTACGGGTGGAAATTGCACTTTGCTGTAGGGCGAAGAGCGCAAAAGCGGTGTTTTTTTGATGTGGGTACTTGTTTTTATGGTATCAATACTAGCGGGATAACGCGTATCTACAAAATCTAGATTTTGTACAATGGGATGTGGAATGGTGTTGTCACCTGTTTCCTGAGCATCTAAAGGCGTCATGTAAGGATAGGCTTTGGGATGGTAAAACCATTTGCGGCCTTCAATTTGCGGGCGGTCGGGTGTTGGACTAACATTGATCGGGATCACGCTGGATTCCCAATCCAAAATCATATTGGGATTGACGCGCACCCCGTAATTAAAAAGTAGGTTGCTGATGTCCAGTGGATGCTCGCCTGGCATGTGTACACCCAGCCGCTGCAAGCTATCGCCTTCCATATTGAGGGGATCAATCAGCCAAAGCACCTTACCACCACGCATGACGTACTGGTCAATCATAAACAAATGCTTTTCTGGAAATGGGCGCGTTGGTTTGGGGATTACCACCACATCAATTAAGGTATCAATGTGGGTCACGTTGTTCATATCTAAACGGGCAATGTCGTAATATTCAAACATAGCCGCTTCTAGCGACTCCGTGAAAGGCCGTTGCAACTCGCCGTGTCCTGTAGTCAAAACCATTCGCGGGCGCTCTTGGAATGCTAGTTTTAGTATAGCATTGGCAAATTTATACTCCAATAAATTAATAGAGGGATTGATGGCCTCCATGCGTGTGTAATCCTTGTTATAGCCGCCTGTTGTTTCCAAAAGTGGAACAACGCGCATCTGTTGCTGGTACCGCAAAATGGCATACGGAAAAGCCAGCATGGCTTTGCGGCTGTTGCCCCCGCGTGCCGATTGGGTAAGATTGAGCGGAAAAATACCGTCTTTAGACAAGCGTTCGCCGTTGGCAATATTTTCTTCTTCTGTGCCGCTCATGGGATCAATCCAACGCACTTGTATGTTGCTGTTGCGGCTGCGCAATTCGCTCAACAGGTCTTGGGTGGCATTTTGTAAGCGCTTGAACGAGGACGGGAAATCCCCTTCCAACAATACTTCTACGGTCAACACTTCGTCCAACTCTTCCACCAATTCGTACGTAGCAGGATTGAGGGTAAAACGCTTATCTTCCGTCAAATCAAGATTGCCATAATACACACTCGAAAGCACATTGATTAAAATCAAACTGCCCAACAAAAGCAGCAAACTCACCACGGATTGAATAAAACGAGAACCTTTCATGGACTATATTTCTTCTATTTTTTTCTAATTCTAAAACACTACAACTGGGGCAAATTTAGTTCCCGCCAAAAACGCCACAATCATACTTACAAAGTAAATCACGTCTCTAGAATCAACCAAACCTCGACTAATAGACGCATAATGGTAGCTGATCCCCAATCGCTCTACCACTGCATCCGAGCTGCCGTAAAAAATTGGCAAGCGCGCCAAGCTGTTGAACGCATCGTAAAAAAAGCCACAGAGAAACAACCCCAAAATAAAGGCAATGATTTGGTTGTTGGTCAAAGACGAACAGAACAGGCCAATGGCGACAAACACGGCTCCAAGACCAAACAAGCCGATATACGACCCCCAAGTCGCTCCTATGTCCAAATTGCCTTTGGGCATCCCCAATTGATAAACGGAATAATAATAAATTAAGGTAAAAAATTTAATAGAAATGATCATTTATATGCTA
>CAYUZF010000100.1:0-4774 GCA_964449615.1 uncultured Aureispira sp. | reverse complement strand
ATTAAGGTAGGCAAGATGGCTAACAGCACCAAAAACACAGCGGCCAAGTATTTGCCCAGTACGATTTCCCAGTCGCTGATGGGCCGAGTGGCCAACAACTCCATGGTTCCCGTCTGCGTTTCTTCGGCAAACGTTCGCATGGTTATGGCGGGAATTAAGAATAAGAAAATGTAGGGTGCCATTCTAAAAAAAGACCCCAAGTCGGAAAACCCATAGGTAATCACACTGTAGTCGGGAAAAACCCACAAAAACAAACCCGTCACCACTAAAAATAGGGCAATGGCCAAATAGCCAATCAAAGAGCTTAAAAATAAATTAACTTCTTTTTTAAAAATACTAATCATGCTGCTGTAATCTCTGCGTTGATTAAATAGGGACACCAAAGGTACACATTATAACGCAGAAGGCCACACGAACTGCACGTTGCACCCCGATTATTCAGCTAGTTTAAGAGAATTTTAAGTTGCCATTTAAGAAGCGCGCTCGATGGGATGGCGCTCGTTGTAGATTTTGATACTTTTGAACAGCTTTTCTTCCGCTTCGCTGTCGTTCATACGCTCTAGGGTCTTAATCAAACGCTTATCGTCTTTGGCCCACTCTTTAAAGTTGTCGAGGGTGTAGGGTTTTATCTCGCCCGTCTCAAACAACATCAATTGCTTGACCAAACGACGCTCGCGGTTCGTTACAGTGCGACCACCTATGCGCTCACCTGAATACGGGTTGTAAATTGGCATTTCTACAGCACGGTCTTCAATAGAAGGATAATACAAATAACAAATACGTCCCAAAATATGGTACCGTACGAAATACACCACGCCATCTTTGCCGTCGGGGTAGACTTTCATGTATGGAATGCCCTTGATGCACAGCCCCCAAATGTTATCCAAACTCTCTAGTTTAGAATCCGACAAGTTGGCCAGCGTCGTTTCGGACAAAAACAACAGATTGTCTTCTCGATCCAAACGGTAGTCAAAATTAGGCAATTCGTACAGAGCAAAACTCGGTTTATTGCCTTTAAAATCGCTGTGGCTTTTGTACACGCCATCTTCAAAACTGTTGACGGTCGCGCTGGGGTTTTGAGCCATCAAAGCAGTACTGCCCAGCAACAGCAAAACACTCCATATATTAGAAATAAAATAGCGCATAGTTCTTCGTTAACTTCTATTGCCTCAAGCTGCGAGCCATCAACAACAGTTTAAAAAATTGACTTCAAAGCGTGGTGGCTTCTCGCCAGTTAACCCGCGCCTTATAAAGATAAACGTCTAAAAGTAGAATAGGGTCTAATAAATCCACTTATTTATGATTTGGACAACCACCTGTCTAAATAACAGCTGCTTTTCAACTCCCCCCACCTCCGTGAAGCTCTTTCTTAGATAAAGTAGAATCAAAATCAATACCGAAAAACCTGTTGCGGGACCGGCTTTAAGCAGAGTCGGGAAATTGCTGCTTAAAATTTTATTTTCGGGGAGTCTGTTTTGAAGTTGAGTCAAGCAAGGGGCGTTATCAGCGTTGCCTCCATCACCGAGCAGCCTATACAGTGGTCCCCCACGCTGTTTTCATAAAACTACCCATTGCAGCCGATGCAACGCTTGCCGTATTGGATCAACTAGAGCGTCCTATCCAAACCACTACATCTGCCCATGCTTCCGAGATTAGCTTGGATCTGTCGGCGCTTTCTACAGGCGTTTATTATATTTCTATACAGTAGAACAACCAAACCACAATCACTAAATAAGTTAAATACTAAGGCATAAGATGGTAGGTTTTGACTCCGCTCAACCTACCACCTTACTCTTTTTTTTGTAGTTATCCTTCTACCGTCAACACCACTATATCGCGCGCTGCTTGGATGGCGTTGCTCAAGCCCGCTGGATTTTTGCCGCCCGCTGTAGCGTAAACAGGCTTACCGCCGCCGCCGCCGTTCACGTGCGAAGCCACCGCTTTCACGATGTTGCCTGCGTGCAGTTGGTGTTTTTCCACGACTTCGGGCGCTACCGAAACGGTCAACAGTGCTTTGCCGTTGTTTTCTCCGCCCAGTATCAAGACCAAGTTGGGAATAGCTTGGTGCAAGCTTTGGCTCAATTGCTTCAGGCCGTCTTTAGAAACAATGGTTGTGGTTGCTCCCAAGAAATTGAGCAAGCCAATACCTTCTACACGGGCTTCCAGATCGCCCTTCGCCAACTTGGCTTCTAGCAGCGCCATTTTGTCCAAGTCCTTTTGCATTTGCTTATTGTTTTGCAACAAATCCGTCACCGCTTTATTCAAATCCTTTGGGTTCTTTAGCGCTTGACGCAAGGCCTGCAACTGCTGGGCTTGTTGTTGGACGTGTTCCAACGCCAACTGTCCTGTTAAGGCCTCGATGCGGCGAATGCCCGAAGCGACCGAGCCTTCGCTGGTAATTTTGAACAACCCAATTTCTCCCGTAGCGCGAACGTGGCACCCGCCACACAATTCTTTAGAAAAGTCATCGTCGAAGGTAATAATACGCACCGACTCGCCGTATTTTTCACCAAAAAGCATCATAGCGCCCGAGTGGCGCGCTTCTTCTAGCGGCACGTTGTTTTCTTCTTTTAATGGAATGTTTGCACGGATTTTAGCATTGACCATGCGTTCTACTTCACGAATTTCCTCGTCGGTCATTTTTCCGTTGTGCGAAACGCATTTTTTCTGGAGCGACGTACGACCCTTTTTGTTGAACATGGCTTCCTAGTACTTGGCGCAAAGCTGCATGTGCCAAGTGGGCGACCGAGTGGTTTTTTTCGGTGAGGTGGCGTTTCTGGCTGTTAATTTCGGCGCGCACCTGTTCCCCCATTTGCTGCGGCAATTTCTTGACCCAATGCACAATGAGGTTGTTTTCTTTTTTGGTGTCCAATACGGGAATTTTCTCCTCACCAAACCACAACACCCCTGTATCGCCTACTTGCCCTCCCGACTCGGCATAGAAGGGGGTTTCGTCTAGGACAATTTGATATTGCTCTTTATTTTTTGCGCGCACTTTGCGGTATTTTAAGACGCGGCTTTGGGTCTGGTGCTGGTTGTAGCCTACGAAAGTTACATCTTGTTCATCGGAGAGCACTACCCAGTCGTCTACTTCTTTTTTGGCATCTGTCGAAGAACGTTCGCGTTGTTGAGCCAATGCTTTGTCAAAACCCTTCTCATCGACCTCGTACCCTTTTTCCTGTGCCAGCAAACGCGTCAAATCGAAGGGAAAACCGTAGGTATCCAGCAACTTAAACGCATCCTGTCCACTGATGGTATTGTTTTGCACCTCCAAGTCATCAAACAGTTTCAGGCCGCGCTCTAGGGTTCTCAAAAAAGCTTCCTCCTCCCCTTTTATGGTTTGCATCAATAGTTCTTGCTGCGCTTTTACCTCTGGAAAAATTGTATCAAAAGAATCCGCCAAAGCTGGTACTAAGGTATAAATAAACGGTTCTTGAATATTTAGGAAACTGTACCCATAACGCACCGCACGGCGCAAAATGCGGCGCACCACATACCCCGCACCCGTATTGTCTGGGCGCTGGCCGTCGGCTATCACCATTGCTACGGCACGAATGTGGTCTGCAATAACGCGCATAGCAATGTCCGTTTTGGCTTCTGGGGCGTAGGAATTGGTGTATTTAATGCCTGCTTTTTGTTCAATTAAAGCAATCAACGGGCTAAACAAGTCGGTATCATAATTAGAAGTTTTGCCTTGCAAGGCCATTGCCAAGCGTTCCAAGCCCATGCCCGTATCAATACATTTGTTAGCCAACGGCACCAAAGAGCCATCTGCCAGACGGTTGAACTGCATAAAGACCAAGTTCCAAATCTCAATAACCAACGGGTGGTCTTCGTTGACCAGCGTACGACCGTCTACTTGGTCGCGGTCTGCCTGTGGGCGAATGTCGATGTGGATTTCCGAGCAGGGGCCGCAAGGCCCTTGAGCGCCCATTTCCCAAAAGTTGTCTTTTTTACCCGCGCGCAAAATGCGGTCTTTGCTGATCCACTGCTGCCACAATTCGTACGCTTCGTCATCCGCAGCGGTTTTGTCTTCGGTATCCCCTTCAAAAACAGTTACATAGAGGCGGTCTTTGTCCAATTTATAAACTTCTGTCAACAACTCCCAAGCCCAAGCGATGGCCTCTTTTTTGAAATAATCGCCAAAAGACCAGTTGCCCAGCATTTCAAACAAGGTTTGGTGGTAGCTGTCGCGGCCCACATCTTCTAAGTCGTTGTGCTTGCCCGATACGCGCAAACATTTTTGGGTGTCGGCTACACGCGGTGCAATAGGCGTTTCGTTGCCCAAGAAGGCATCTTTAAACTGCGCCATTCCAGAATTCATAAACATCAAGGTAGGATCGTTCTGGTTGACTACAGGAGCGGAAGGCACAATTTTATGGTCTTTGCCCTCAAAAAAATCTAAAAATTGTTGGCGTATTTCTTTTACCGTCATCATTTGTTTAATACTATTGTATGGCAGTGGTCGGTAGGCGCGAATGGAAGGTTTTGTATGCCTTCATTCTAATCAACCACTAGTAGCGTTGGTGATCTATGTTATTAAAGTAAAGTAGAACAAAACAAAACTCGGCTTGTTCTCTCGAAGATGGATTCAAAGTTTTTCAACCCAAATATAGAAAGAACCAACGAATTTCTGTCATATTTTGAAAATGGACTTGTCTTTGGTAACTTTATTAAGAAGTTGTCTTATACTTACAATAAGCAGTTAAGAAATTCGTTTCCAGCGGTTCTCACGACAAGTTAAACAATATAAAAAATAAATATTTGGGAGTAT
>CAYUZF010000099.1:17298-17773 GCA_964449615.1 uncultured Aureispira sp. | reverse complement strand
TTGCCTTCTTAGGTGGGCTTTAGCAACAGAGATTAATAAAACGATGACTCCGACACTGCATAGACATACCCCGCTTTTCAAAGCACATCGGTTAAGTGCTGCCCAGCAACGGGCTATTTATTTCAAAATGGATTGTTATCAACCTACGGGTTCTTTCAAAATTCGAGGCATTGGGCAGCGCTGCGAAGAAGCCAAAGCAGAGGGCTGTCGGCATTTTGTCATTGCCTCTGGGGGCAATGCAGGGCTGGCAACGGCCTACGCAGGTTGGAAACTGCAAGTGCCTACGACCGTCGTCTTGCCGCTGGGAACCGCTGTGGCTATGCAGGATAAAATTCGACACTTGGGGGCACGGGTAGAACTGGCAGGGCAGGTTTGGGACGAAGCCCATGCGGTTGCGGTAGCATTGGCCAAGCGGGAACAGGCGGTTTACATCCCACCTTTTGACCATCCGACGTTGTGGCGGGGACATGCCAGC
>CAYUZF010000099.1:14963-17288 GCA_964449615.1 uncultured Aureispira sp. | reverse complement strand
GCTGCCGAGATGGCCGAACCTGATTTGATTGTCGTAGCCGTAGGCGGCGGGGGCTATTTTTGTGGGGTCATGGAAGGTTTAGAGGCGCAGGGCTGGCATAACGCACGGGTATTAACGGTAGAAACCGAGGGAGCCAATTGTTTGCAAGCGGCTTTAGCGGCAGGCGAGCGCGTGCAGTTGGATGCCATCCGTTCTATTGCCAATTCGCTTGGCGCCAAACAGGTAGCCGAACAGGCTTACCACTATGCACAGTTGGAGCGCGTAGAACCCCACGTCGTGAGCGATGCCCAAGCGCTAGAAGCGGTGGAGCTATTTTTAGAAGACAGCAATTGTTTGGTAGAACCCGCTTGTGGGGCCGCATTGTCTAGTGTTTACCACGAAGGAAAGTGGCTGGATGGTACCAGCCGTGTTTTGGTACTGGTTTGCGGGGGTACAGGCATGAACTTAGCGCAATTTCGGCAGTATAAGACAACTATTGAAGCCGCCTCACGTATATAAGAGGACGTGAAGCGAATAAATGCATTCCTACGCTACTTAACGATTAGGGCAGTTGCGGGGCTTATTTTGTTTTTGCATCTTAGGGCCTAGATAGCTTGCTTGAACCAACTATTCTAGCAGAAACTTCAATTGTAAACAGACAGAATTGCTACTACATGATATTAGAGGCCATCTTACAAGGTGTTGCAGCAGGATTAATTTTAAGTGTATTTGTGGGCCCCATCTTTTTTACCATGTTACAATTGGGGGTAGAACACGGTTTCAAAGCAGCATTTGCGTTGGCATTAGGACAATGGACCAGTGATTTGTTATACATCTTCTTGGCTTTTTGGGGAGCAATCTGGGTAGAAGATGTCATTAACAATCCTGAACGAAAGGCGTATTTTGTTTGGTGGAGCGGGACGGTCGGAGGCGTTTTGTTGCTGCTGTTTGGAGCGGGGTTGTTGTTTACACAGTCGGTTTCGACGCAAGCTTCTGATAAGATAGAGATACCTAAGCGGCGTTCCAAAGTGGCTTATTTTGCCTACCTTTTGCAAGGGTTTCTAATTAATACCGTTAACCCAACTCCTTTTTTGTTCTGGATGGGGTTGATGGCTTTTGCCATCAACAGCAAGTACGACGGACAAGCAAGCGCGGCGTTGTTTATTGCCGTTATGGCGGTGGTCATGCTCACAGATAGCCTTAAGATAGCCTTAGCCCGCTCCATTCGCAACCGTCTCAAAGCGCATCATTTTCTGTACGTTAGACGCTTGGCGGGTTTAGTTTTGGGCGGTTTTGGTTTGGTACTGTTATTGAAAGTAACTTTTAAACTTCTGTAAAGAACGCTTTTTTAAAAAGAAGTTATAAATATATTGTTATGAAGAACTTAATTCAAGGAATCAGTAGTCTATTGCTGTTGGCAATGGCCACAGGGCTGGCGGCTCAAACGCCTGTCTATTTTTTTTATGATCCCGCTTGTGTAGAACAATTAGAATACGAACGGGTAAGTGACATAGACGACTTGGCACATACCGATTACTACAGCTCTGTGGGTGCGAATAAACAATTGATTGTGCGCGTGCAGCGAGACCCCGCCAATTTAAATAGAACACTGGTGGCCGAAATTCCAGAAAAGCCTTACATCTGTGGCAGTTGGGACAATGTTCCCGCAGGCGTAATTCGAGACATCAACAACAACCGCCGTTTGGCGTATATGGTAGTGCAGATGGGCAACCAATATGCCTTGTACAATGTGTATTCTGTGGCAACTTTAGAAAGTACCAAAAAAGGATTGGTCTACACCGACCCCGTCTACGGATTTACCTACCAAGCGGGCATTTCCAAACCTGGTGAAATTCTCAACAGGGGAAAAAATAAGGAGCGCAATGTTTTTTACGAGACGCAGACAACCACAGGATGTCTGCCTACCTACGAATTTAAAATCATTAGCAGACATATAGAAACACCGATCAAACACCTGACTTTTGTTAACCGATTGGGGTTCCAGCGCTTGTATACGGCGCAAGGGGGCTTGCGTTTGGTACGGGTCAATGGCCTGCCTGTAGCACAAGTCATTGCAGCACGTTGCAATGGCGTGGGTAGACCTGTAGTAGTGGACAACAACCCCTTACCTACAACGACCAACAAACCCGGAATTCCAGACACAGCAGGCCTGTCACCCGTAGAGAAAAAACTTTGGTTGTCCAGACAATCCAGTGGCCAAGCCACGCGCCCAATAGTCGCACAGCCCATTGTAACTCCACCGAGCAGCCAACAACCTTCCATAGACGGCGGCCTTTTGCCATCTGCCACAGACGGCCGTATGCCCGTAGATATTACTGCCGCCAA
>CAYUZF010000099.1:0-14953 GCA_964449615.1 uncultured Aureispira sp. | reverse complement strand
CGGCTAGAGCCAATCTATTGCCTGGTGGAATTTACATCGTACACGAAAAAGAAAACCTTTACCAGATTTCGGAAAAATTTGGCATTAGGGTAGAACGACTAGTGACCATCAACAATTTGCAAGGGTATGAGTTGGGGCTCAACCAACCGCTTAAAGTCATAGATGACGGTTCGGTGCCTGTACAAAATCGCAATCCCGTTGTGGAAATTACCGATAATGGCACCACGAAAACAACTTTTCATGTGGTAGAACAAGGGGATACGCTGTACGGGATTTCCAAGCGCTATGGCATTACTTTAAAGGATGTATACTTGCTTAATCCCAGCCTGACAGATGCAAGCATTGACATCAACCAGCGTATTGTGGTAGGGTACCAACCTATTTAAAATTAATTACCATACAAAAGAGGACAGTCTTCGTAGGGTGCAATGTTTGCAGCACCTTGCGAAGACTTTTTTTATAAAAAAAACTTTCCTTTGCGAAAACTAAAGTCCTAAAAAACTATTTTTAGATTTGTCTAAAAATATTATTAGACGAACTTAAAAAAGGAAAAGTTTATGGATCAAAACGTACAAATAGCGTTTTTACTGACCATCACAGCAGGATTGGCAACGGGGATTGGCAGTGCCATCGCTTTTTTTGTCAAAGATAAAAGCACCCGTTTACTGACCTTTGCAATGGGGTTTGCAGCGGGGGTGATGCTGTATGTGTCTTTCGTGGAAATTTTGCCCGAGGCCATTGCCAAATTACAAGAACATTACGAGGGCGATGAACGCAGGGCGACGACTTACGGCGTGGTGGCTTTTTTTATTGGAATGTTGGTAGTGGGTATTATTGACCGCTTGATTCCACACAATGAAAATCCGCACGAATTTGCTGTAGAAGAACAAAAAAAAACACCTGCTAAGGGAAATCAAAAATTAATGCGCATCGGCGTACTGACAGCGTTGGCACTGGCGTTGCACAATTTTCCCGAAGGAATTGCTACGTTTATTACGGCGCTAGACGACCCGCAACTGGGCATGACGATTGCCGTAGCCATTGCCATTCACAACATTCCCGAGGGGATTGCGGTATCTATGCCAATTTACTTTGCTACAGGCGATAGAAAAAAAGCCTTTGCTTATTCCTTTTTATCGGGAGTAGTAGAGCCTGTGGGCGCCATCGTCGGTTATTTGTTGTTGATGCCTTATTTGACACCTGCTTTGATGGGCCTATTGTTGGCGGGCGTTGCTGGGATTATGGTTTTTATCTCGCTAGACCAGTTGTTGCCCGCTGCGGAGGAGTATGGGGAGCACCATTTATCCATCTATGGGGTTGTGTTGGGAATGATTGTTATGGCGGGTAGTTTGATCTTAATGCTATAAAGTGCAAATAAAGCCGTATTATTGCAAGGTAATAACAGTATATCCCTGTTCTACACAGGCTTAACATCCCCCACTTATACCCTGTACTGCATCAATCGCTGTTTGCTAGCAAGGCCAATCTCCCTAAAAAATCTTTTAAACAAAAGATAAATAGTGCTGTTTCAACATAGATTGTTAGGAAAAATGATTTTAACACCTACTATTTTACAGTTTAAACACAGCTTTTATGCCCTCTCGCCTTGAGCGGTAGAGGAGTTGTAAGTAAGATAGTTTGGTGTAGACGGTTACTAATTGTATAAAAAATGCAGATTGATATAATAGGAGCAGGGTTCTCCAGTCTGGTGGCAGCTTGCTTTTTGTCTAAAGCGGGACACGAAGTAAAAGTATACGAAAAAAACAGCATGGCTGGCGGTCGTGCACGAATTTTCAAGGCAGAAGGCTTTACGTTTGACATGGGACCCTCTTGGTACTGGATGCCTGAATTGGTGGATGGACTTTTTGAAGAATTGGGAGAAGATCGCCGTGATTATGTGCAATTGGAACGCTTGGACCCTTCCTATAAAGTATATTGGAACGATGAAACCAGTACCAATATGCCTGCGAGTTTGGAGGCGTTGTACCAAGTGTTTGAAGAGTTGGAAACAGGTGGCGGTGAGCAACTGCGCCGTTTTTTGGAAGATGCTCAAATCAAATACCGCGTTGGGACAGAGAAGTTTTTGGACAAACCTGGCTTGAAATTATCCGAGTTGATTGATGTAGAAGTATTTAAAAATTTCTTCAAGCTCGATCTATTCAAATCGGTAGAAAAAGATGTTTGCAACCGTTTCAAATCCCACAAAGCGCGTTCAATCTTGCGTTTTCCAGTGTTGTTTTTGGGAGAAATGCCGCACCGTATTCCCTCTTTGTACACCTTGATGAACTACGCAGACCTGAAATTGGGGACTTGGTACCCCAAAGGAGGAATGCACCAATTGGCATTGGGGCTCAAAGCGATTGCAGAAAAACACGGCGCGCAGTTTTATTTTAATACCCCTGTTACGGCCTTTAAATGTGACGCAGGGCGCATTACCCACATCGAGGTAAACGGTCAAGAGAAAGCCACGGAACAGGTAATTGCAGGCGCAGATTATAACTTTGTAGAACAAAACTTGGTGCCAAAAGCCTACCGCCGCTACACGCCCAATTATTGGGACAAACGCAAAATGGCACCCAGTTCCCTGTTGTTTTATATCGGTGTGAACAAGCGTCTAGCGCATTTGGAACACCACAACTTGTTTTTTGACGAAGATTTGGTAGAACATGGCCGCCAAATTTACGAACAACCACAATGGCCAGATAAACCGCTGTTTTACGCTTGTGTAACTTCTAAGACAGATCCTGACGTAGCACCAGAAGGCAGTGAGAACCTATTTTTGTTGATGCCGTTGGCGCCCGATGTAGAAGACAACGAAGTACTGCGTGAAAAATACTTGGAAATTATGCTAGAGCGCTTAGAGCGCCATACCAAACAGAACGTTCGCGACCACATTGTGTACAAACGGTCGTACTGTGTACAAGATTTCAAATCCGATTACAATTCTTACAAAGGCAATGCTTATGGCCTAGCCAATACGTTGCTACAAACAGCTAATTTAAAGCCTAAAGTGACCTCTAAGCTAAAAAACTTACTGTTCTGTGGACAATTAACCGTACCAGGGCCGGGCGTGCCTCCTTCCTTAATTTCTGGAAAAGTTGCCGCTAAGTTGGTGCTAAAAGACCACCCAAAAGGGATCAAAAAGACCACCGCAATGCCGACTACCTAACCAAACCACTGCTTAATTCTATTTTTAAACCATCCCCCAGAAAAATAGTGAAACGTTTGGCAAAAGTGCCTTTATTTTAGAGCCTTATCCGACGCTTCTACTGCATAAATTATCAGCTAATGAAAGCTCTATTTGACAACGTATCTAAAGAATCTGCTAAAAATGTAACTAAGGCTTACAGCACTTCTTTCTTCAAAAGTGTATCGACCTTAGACGCCAGCATTCGCGCCGACGTTCATGCCATTTATGGAATGGTGCGCTTGGCAGACGAAATTGTGGATTCTTTTCACAATTTTCCAAAACAAGAATTGCTACAGGAGTTCAAGGCAGACACGTACAAAGCCATTGAGCGGGGTATTTCTCTAAATACCGTACTCAACGCCTTTCAACTAACGGTCAACAAATACCAAATTGACCTCAAATTAGTAGAATGCTTTTTCAAAAGCATGGAAATGGACCTCAATCCAGTGGAGTACACCCAAGAGTTGTACGAAACTTACATTTTGGGTTCGGCAGAAGTGGTGGGGTTGATGTGCCTAAAAATCTTTGTTTATGGCGACGAGGAGCACTATCAAAAACTGAAGCCTTATGCGATGAAACTGGGGTCGGCCTTTCAAAAAATTAATTTCTTGCGCGATCTCAAAGACGACTGGGGTGATTTGGGACGGGTGTATTTTCCAGCAGTGGACAACAACGGCCTCACGCTGGAAAACAAATTACAGATTGAGCACGAGATTGAGCAAGAGTTTTTGGAAGCTTATCAAGGGGTGTTGTTGTTGCCCAAATCGTCGCGTTTTGGTGTCTACGTGGCCTACACCTATTATTATAATTTACTTAAGAAAATAAAAGCGCGTACCGTAGGGGAATTGATGTCGCAGCGCGTGCGCATTTCCGATTATTACAAGTACTTTTTGTATTGTAAATCCTATGTTCGCCATTCGATCAATGCGCTTTAGAGCGTATTATTGGAAGCGTATTCTTATAAAAAAACAAAAAATAGACAGCGAATAATATGTATGACGCTATAATTATTGGGGCTGGTGTCGCGGGTTTGTCGGCTGCCTTGCGCCTGCGCAAACGAGGGGATAAGGTATTGGTCGTAGAAAAAAATGCCTATATCGGTGGTAAAATGAACCAATACGCGGACAAAGGCTATCGTTGGGATACGGGGCCGTCGCTCTTTACCATTCCAAACGTTGTGGATGAATTGTACGAACTCTACGGGCGCAATCCACGCGATTATTACGATTACCACACCGACGACACGGCTTGTCGCTACTTTTTTAAAGATGGTACCCGTGTGCGGTTCTATACCGATCGCGAACGCCTCAAACAAGAGTTGACGGAGAAGTTTGGCGCCAAAGATACAGCCGCCGTAGACGGGTATTTGGACAAAAGTCGGGAGAAATACGATACACTAGGGCAAGTATTTTTGCAAAATTCTATTCACAAATTTTCGGAATTACCCTGGGGCGAAGTTCTAAAAATGACCCCTAAGATTGCCAAAATGGATTTGTTCAAATCCCTGAATACCGTCAACAAGAAAAAATTTGACGATCCGCGCTTGGTTCAGATTTTCAATCGCTACCCTACCTACAACGGTTCTAACCCCTACGAAGCATCGGGTATTTACAGCATGATTGCGCATTTGGAGCAGAATATTGGAACTTTTTTTCCCAAAAAAGGCATGCGTGCGATTGTAGAAGGACTGTACAAATTGGGTCAAGAAGTTGGCGTAGAATATCAACTGGGAGTAGATGTCAGCAGTTGCTCGCCTAGCGGAACCAGCTACACTGTAAAAACAGCAGAAAAAGAATATACCGCCAAGCGTTTGGTGTGTGCCATGGACTGCGTCAATTTTTATAAAAATATTCTGAAAGACGAAAAACTCCACCAGAAGTATAAAAAGCAAGAAAATTCTACCTCCGCTCTAATTTACTACCTCGGAGTTAAGAAAGAATTTCCTGAATTGGGGCTGCACAATATTTTCTTTAGTGAAGATTATAAGGGCGAATTTAAGCATCTGTTTGGTACCAAAGAAATTCCTGTAGACAGTACCGTTTATGTACACATTAGTTCCAAAGTGAATCCAGAAGATGCCGCCCAAGGCGGGGAAAACTGGTTTGTCATGCAGAACATGCCTGCAGGTATAGACATCAGCGAAGCCGAGCAGGAAGTTATTTTGGAGCGTGTACTTAGCCGTTTGGAAAAGGCGCTTGGGAAGGACATCAAGCCCTACATAGAAACCAAGAGAGTTTGGACGCCCAAAGGCATCGAACTGGATACAGGGGCTTACTTGGGCTCGGTTTATGGCGCAGCTTCCAATACTAAAACAGCAGCACTGAGCCGCCATCCCAACTTTTCCAAAAAATACGATAACTTGTATTTTTGTGGTGTGACCGTACACCCCGGTGGGGGCATTCCGTTGGCCATACAGTCGGCCAAGATTGTAGATAAACTGGTAGCTCGTGAGCGGTAAAACGATGCGTGTAAGAGCGCAATATGAACGCCACGCACCTTGGATTTTGCTGTTGTTTCACGCGATCGGACTGGGTCTATTTTTGTATCCTGACCGCCCAAGTGGGTTGTCGGGGATGAATATGGTATTGTGTACCATCTTGGTTTGGGGCAGCGCGGCAGCTTACCGAAAAGAAGCGTTAGCGGTATTGGGGATTGCTTTGGGGGGCTTTTTGGTAGAGGCCATAGGCGTCAATACAGGTTTGTTGTTTGGCGAGTATGAGTATGGCCAAGAATTGGGTTGGAAAGTGCTGGGAGTTCCTTTAGTATTGGGACTAAATTGGTACTGTGTGGTGGCTGCAAGCACGCACGTCGTGCTGCGTTGGGTACCCAAACGCGTGGGTTTGCTGTTGCGTGCCGCATTGGCGGGGGCGTTGTGTACAGCTTTGGATTTTTTGATCGAACCCGTTGCCATGCGCTATGATTTTTGGGATTGGCAGGGCCATGTGGTGCCGTGGTTCAACTATACGTGTTGGTGGCTTTTTGCCACGATTTTTGCAGCTGTTTACTTGTACTACATTCGCGTAGAAAATAAAACGGCGCAGCTGTTATTTTTTGTTTGGTTGATTTTCTTTCTACTTTTAAACTTTCTGTAAGGTCAATTTTAGAACGTCAACATCAATTTAGTTATTACCATGATTGCTTTAACCTATATTGGAGCCTTTTTGCTCGCATTTTTCGGAATGGAATTTATGGCTTGGTTTACCCACAAATACATCATGCACGGTTTTTTGTGGTATTTGCACGAAGATCACCACCAACCCGACCCCAGTACTTTTTTCGAGAAAAACGATGCCTTTTTTTTGGTGTATGCCATTCCTAGTTGGTTGTGCATTATGTTGGGCATCATGTATGGCAGTCCTTTTTCAGTAGGCTTTGGCTTCGGCATTTTGGGCTATGGCGTCACCTACTTTTTGATCCATGACGTACTGATTCATCGCCGTTTTAAGTGGTTTGATAAAATTCAAAGCCCTTATTTCAAAGCGTTGCGCAAAGCGCATAAAGTACACCACAAAAATCGTTTCAAGGAAGACGGAACCTGCTTTGGCCTCTTGGTTATTCCTAGAAAATTTCACGACGAACAAAAAAAGCGCGCATGAGCAGCCACTTTTTATACCTCTTACTAGATATTGGCGTTATCTTTTTTCCTTTTTTATTGAGCTTTGATAAAAAAGTGCATTACGTAGGGCAGTGGAAACATGCCTTAGTAGCCCTATTTGTCATTGGGCTGCCCTTTCTGATCCACGATTATTGCTTTACGCTAATGGGCGTTTGGGGTTTTAATGAAACCTATCTAACAGGGCCACACCTATTCAACTTACCCATCGAAGAAGTCTTGTTTTTTGTGGTGGTACCCTTTGCTTGTACGTTTATTTACGCCTGTGTGCGGGCTTATTTTCCAAAGGCCAATTTCAAAGTTTTCAACCACGCTTGTTATGCTTTGATGACAGTTTATGGAGTGTTGGTGTTGGCGTTGGGTTGGGGCAATTGGTACAGCACCATGGTAGCCTTGATTGTTTTGCCGATGATTTTGGGCTTGTGGTATCGCCACGAAAGGTATAATTTTATACCAATTTCCTTTGTACTATCAGTGGTTCCCTTCTTTTTAATGAACAGCATCTTAACGGGGGCTTTCACCCCCGAGCCTGTTGTTTGGTACAACAATGCAGAAAATTTGGGCTTTCGCTGGGGAACCATTCCCGTAGAGGATATTTTGTACTCGTTTATTTTAGTAGTTGGAAATATTTGGGTGTTTAAACGCTTGCTAGAACGGGAGCGGATCGGGGTGGCTGTTTAAAGGGTTGGAAATTTTTGGTAGTTGTAGAACAGCATTATAGTAAGAAATAAATAAAATTTACAATAACAAAAAATCTCTAAAAATTTAAAGCAACTCCATCAACCATTCTCTATAATGTCCCCAAAGCAGAAAACTATTAAAAGCAAGTAGCCCCACACCAATAAGTACACAAAGCGTACCCATCACGCTCGGATATTCTTCCTGTACGGCAGGTTGAACCAGCACCATAAACAACAAATACAGCCCTATACAACTCATAAAAGAAGCAAAACTGTGCAATTCCAGTTCACAAGTCCACATAAAAAGCCACATTGGAACAGCAAGTAAGAACGTAAAATGTGGAGTCATTGGTTGCTCCTGCTCTACGGGTAACTTTATGGGCTCATCGAGGATGTTCTTCATAGCAGTAGCATTTACACAGCACTGCCAAGAGCCGCTAGAGACAGGGAACCGTTCGGCAGTACAGAGGTGGACAATAAAGGCGTATAGTCTCTACAAAACGCTGTACTGCCGCACAAGATTCCCTGTTGTACTATTTTTTGAATTTAGTTGGGAATAACATACGCCCCAATATCAGGCGAGGCACCCACACGGGGCTGCCCCAAGGCATCACTGGCGGGGCCCGCAGGCGTAGCAGCAGGGAAGGGCAAAGTCGTACCCGCATTGCTGGCAGGGGAAGCGGTGGTATCAATGCGGTAGTCGTTCTCATCTTCATCCACAAACAGCGGATCTTGATTGAGCACACAATTGGATAAGTGCTGACTAAACGTATCTACTTTGACCAAACAATTGTTGAACTCGAACGAGAAATTACTATTGGGGCCATCGCCGTACAAAACCTCAATTTCTTCGCTGCGTCTGCCATAAATAATGCAGTTGGTAAAATAAGCCGCTCCGCGATCCAGCACAATAGTCTGCGCTCCATTGATCACTTGCACTTCAAAATCGCGGTAGCTCAATACGGGCTCTGAGCGCGTCACCAAACCCGTCGCTACATTCGCAAACGTACAATGTCTAAAATTGTATTCCCCACCGCGAATGCCCACAAAATTATATTGGTTAGAATTGGCCAAAATAGTGTTGCGCATGTCCACACTTCCCCCGCGGCTGAGCACACAAGCACGGTCGTTGTTAAAAATTTTACAGTTTTTCATGCGCAATTTCGGATTGCTATTGATGCTTGCCGAATCCACAAAAATACCATCCACAGCATTGCGGATGATCGTTCCATCAATAATATTATCACGGCTGGTCGTACTCAAATAAATACCGTTGTGATGAAACGTAATCAGTTGATAATCTTCCTCCAATCGGTGGGTTTTAAATTCGACAGGATTGTTGAGGTCGCCGCCTACATTGGAACGAATACAAGAGTTGTGACCAATGTATAAAAGCGCTCGATCGCCAGGACGCGAAGTAGGCCCCCCAAACATGTAAATCTCGGTACCCGCAGGAATTTCGATACAAGAACTGCTGTCAATCGCAATAACTCCCATAAAAATATATGGCTTAGAGTTGTTCAACTGTACCGTTTGATTCACAAAGCGTGTCAAAAAGCCTACTTGGCCGATGTATTCTGCATTCCAGCCATAGGCATAAAGCATTACATGTTGGTCGCCACCACCATCGGTATTAAAGGTAATAGAATCGACTCGAACCGCATCGCCATTACTCGGATCAATAAACACATTGGCAAATACATAAATACTATCATTGGCAGGAATAACAACATCGGTCGCCAATACCGTACTTTGGCCGTCCACATTCATATTATAATCGGATTGCTGCCCTCCACCCAACGTAATGCTGTTGATGTTGATGGGTTGCGGGTGGCGGTTGTACACCTTAAACCGTCGGGTCGCGTTGCCCATATTGGTAAAAACTGTATCAAAAGTAAGGGTGTCTGTAGAGAATTCTAAACCAGCTCCACTTGTCGTAATAAGGGCATTCTGGTTGCAAGAGAGGAGATGCAGGCTAAAAAAAGCAAGCCCCGAAAGCAACAATTTAAAACAAAACTTACGCATAATGTATGATTTCTGAGAATTATGAACCATTCCGAAGTAGGTAAGGCAAAGATAACAATACCTTGCTTATCCAGATGATCTGCTGATTTACAAGACGTAAAAATCAAGCCATACGCAAGAATTATTTTTTTAGTTTTTGAAACAGAAGAAAAAGTTTGGCATGCTATTTTCAAAGTACTACAACAGAAGCATACAGGTAATTTGATTTCATAGCTGATTAATCCTCTGTACTTCAATTTAGAATGTAATGTATTTGGTGATATTCTTGTGCTGTTGCAAAATAAGTAAGTAGTATTTATTACAGCACAAAGCGGTTCGTTACCGTTGCCAAAAAGTTGGCTCCAATTGGGACTAACTACAACTAATAACGCAAGTCCACTTTAAAGCGTGGGGTTGCCAAGACAATTAAAACGAATTGGTTCCCTTGTTTCGTTCAATAGGAACTGCAAAATTCAGAATTGTTTTAGGAAGTTTCTTCGCGGTGGGTTAGAGACGCCGCGTTTGAAATTGTTTTTATGGGTGATAAGAAAGTGCCGTCCCGAAGCTCTCGGGAGGCACTTTTGTCTTTTGTAGACAGCAACACTTTCATCAAGCCTCCCAAAGCAAATGCACTGTATGGCAAGCCACCAACCCTGCGGTTTCTGTGCGTAGGCGGCTTTTGCCCAATCCAATTTCCTGAAAGCCCTGCGCGCGGGCGAATTCCACTTCATCTACACTAAAATCCCCTTCTGGCCCAATCATCAAAAACAAGCTTGGCGCGCTGCCAATTTGAGTTTTTAAAGCGGGGAGCGCCTCGCTGTTGCAGTGGGCAATTCCTTTGAACGCTGCCTGAGCTGCTTGCACCAGTTCTTTGAATGGGCGCAAAGGATGCAGCGTAGGTAAAATAGTTTTGAGTGACTGTTTGGCGGCTGCCAAAACGATTTTTTCTAGGCGCTCTTGGCGAATATTTTTGCGCTCGGAGCGTTGGCATTGTATAAAATGTACTTCATCTACACCCAGCTCGGTCGCTTTTTCTAAAAACCACTCCAAACGGCTGTTATTTTTGGTAGGCGCAATCGCTAAGTGAAGTTGGAAGGGGCGCTGGTCGGGGCTGGGCAACGTCTGTAAAATGTGTAGGGTGGTGCTCTTCTTATCAAAGGCAGTGATTTCGGCTTCAAACAGGTTGCCTTGACCATCCGTAAGGTACAAACGGTCTCCTACGCGCTTGCGCAGCGTCTTGGTACAATGTTTTGTTTCTTCTGTGTCAAAATAAGCGGTTTGTCCTTGAATGGTATTGGTGTAAAAAAGCTGCATAAAACAAAAAGTTTTAAAAAAGTTGGCTAAAGATTTTGAGTTAGAAACAAAATGTTTTAGATTTGTGTTATCACAACGACAGACAGACAGTAAGCGATTTAAACGATATTCTATGGAGCAGCACACATCCACCAATCAGCCACTCAACAAACCCATTGTTGACGTTACAGAAGTGACAGATTCTGAAAGAACAACACCAATTCTTATAGAAGAATGCATTGAGTTGGTAGAAGCACAACATACGGAATCCGCCGAAGAAAAAGCCTTAGTAGTAGCAAAAGAAAACGTCAAAAAATCACCTTTTGACCTCAAACCTTTGTTACAATCGCTCTTCTATGCGGTGCAATGGCCGCAACTAAAACGCCAATTTACCAAAGAAGCCTTGTGGGCAACTACTAAGCGCCATTGGTTGAAAGGTGCGCTAGTAGGAACATTTTTCTACTGCACTCAAATTATCTTTGTAACCCCGAATTCACAAAGTAGTACGGCTGCGGTGTTGCCTTCGGTAACGCGTTCGGCAACACCTGCTACAACGGCGCCTGTAGTTCCAACGGTAGCAGCAGAAGCCACAACTTTGGTACCTGTTGCCACAGTGTCGGTAGCTGCAAAAGAACAATACATACAACGTTTTGTGTCGGTTGCACAGGGCGAAATGAAAAAATACAGCATTCCCGCTTCCGTTATTTTAGGAATGTCAATTATAGAGAGCAATTATGGGACTACGCCTTTAGCGCAAAGCGGCAATAATTATTTCGCGTTGACCTGCGCGGACAATCCATTGGCAGAAGGCATTGTAGAGCGGGCAGTATACGAACAGACTTGTTACATGCACTATGAGAATGCTTGGACAAGTTTTAGAGCCAATAGTTTGCGCCTCAATAAAGCGGCGTTTAGTAACTTGAAAGCAGGAAAAGATTACCACGCTTGGGCAGCCGCACTAGAAGGCAAAGGGCTGGTAGAAGCCGCTAGCCTAGTAGGTTTAATTGAATTGCACGATCTGAGCCAATACGATATTATAAAAAAATAAGCATACAATACAAAGGGACGACAGCGTCCAATGCTGGAAAACCACAACGCTATACTTTTATAGAAACAACTCTTTAGAAAGAAGCTAAGTATAGGTCAAGTTGAGTGTTTCTAGCTGGCAGTCATTCGCAAAAGGCGAGTGGCTGCCTCTTTTTTGAGATAGAGGAGCGCAGAACAATTAAATAATAGCTATCTTGTAGGAAGATTTTTTAATAAAAGGATAAGCACCATGAGTCATCAAAATGATATTCGTTGGGTGCAACGGTTTAATAATTATAGCAGAGCGTTGCAAAAACTCAATGAGATTGTCAATTACATAAGATTCCAGCTCGAAGAGGAGAAACAGCAAGAAGCAGTATTGAAGGACATTTTTAAACAAGGAGTAATCCAGAGCTTTGAATATACGCATGAATTAGCTTGGAATGTGATGAAAGACTATGCAAAATATCAAGGTAATAATGATATAGGAGGTTCTAGGGATGCAACAAGAGAAGCGCTTCAATTGAGTTTAATAGAAAACGGAGAAGTATGGATGGAGATGATCAGGAGTAGAAATAAAACCTCTCATACTTACAACGAAGAAGTAGCCAATAAAATATTTAATAAAGTATTGACGGAATATCAACCCGCGTTCATAAAATTTCAAAATAAGATGGAAGAGAAACAACCTTTTTCTTGATTAAATCAACCACCCTTATGCGATACGGCTTAAAAGACAAATATATAGACGCTATTCAAAAAGTATTGGCTTCGTTTCCAGAAGTAGAAAAAGTATTGCTGTATGGGTCGAGGGCAAAAGGCACCCATTGGAACGGCTCTGATATAGACCTCTCCTTTATCGGGGACATAGACCTTTCTCTGCTTTTCAAAATAGAGGACGAACTAGACGATTTGTTGCTGCCTTACAAAATAGATGCTTCCATTCTTAGTACCATAGAAAACCCAGATTTAGTCGCCCATATCCATAGAGTAGGGGTAACACTATACGAAAAAACATCCAAGTCAACTTCCAATTAATCACGGTTTTCACTTTTGTGACAACCTATTAAACACCGCATTTTACCGCCATGTCTACAGCACTCACTGTCTTTCTAATCATTTTGGGATTTGTCGCTTATTTCCTGTTTATATGGGGGTTGGTAGTTTGGTCTAAAAACCGCTACCACAAACAACATTTAGCTACTCAAAAAGACATCACCGATGCAGAGCTGTTTCGTTTGATGAACCAAACCAACCATTTTATCAGTGTAGAACAACTGGTAGAAGTGACGGGGATGGATGAAAAAATGGCCTATAAACGGCTGTGGTTTTTAGCGCACCAGCGTGTTATTCGAGGCTATTACAGCAATGGAAATATGCAAGACGCTGTATTTCAGTTGCCTGAAAATGTTCCTTTGGAAGCTATACCTAAGATGAACGTGCAGCAGATGAGCGATAAAGAAGTAGTAAAAAACATACTTACCTACGCGCAGGACTATCAAGTAACTGTAGCCGAATTGGTCGTAATATTTGACCTTGATATCTATGAAGCTCAAAACCTGATCAAACGTTTACTGAAAAGCAAGCTGGTTAGTCGCCTACGCAAAGGCGTGCAATATATTTACATCATTGATCGCTCTGTGCAATTGCAACGCAGTTTTTCCAGCCCCAACAAGCACGAAAAAAATATTCGGCAGAATTTTGAAGCCGCCAAGAAAATAAAAATTCCTACTACTACTTCAGGTGATGGACGTATAAAAATACCTGATGCAGAAGTAATTCAATACGCCATTGAAAACAACGGTCGCATAACACCAACTTTGCTCTGTCTAAAAAGTAAAATTTCTATAGAAGAGGCCAAGTTGCGTTTGGAAGAACTCTACGAGCAAGGTGCTTTTTTGATGGATGTGGATGAATCCAATTATGTAATGGAATACCAATTGCGCGACCAGTCTCTTTTGAACCGTTAACGCGTAGACCAAATAGAATTATGATTCCTATAGTACTAATAGCACTGGGCTTGTTCCTTATTTTTATAGGAGCTGGTGTACATAAGAAACAACAAGAAGCACACAAGGCTTTTCAGTCGATCATTACCGATGCAGAACTGTTTCAATTGATCTACCAAATGAACCATTTTATTGATGCCCAACAATTAGCAGAAGCGACAGGGGTAGAGGAGAAACGAGCAAAGAAACACCTAGCTTATCTGTCGCAGTCTAGGGTAATCCGAAGCCTTTACGACGAGGGAATGATGCCTACAGGCGTCTACCAAATGGCAGAAGCAGTCCCTACAGAAGCTATCCCCGCCATGCAAGTACAGTACATGAGTGAATCAGAAATTATAGCGGCTATTTTGCACTACTCGCCCGATTATGAAGTGACGTTGGCCGAATTATCTGTGATTTTTAACATAGACGTAGACGCTGCCAAAGCGTTGCGCAAACGATTGGCAAAAGCCAAAAAAATACAACGCGTCCTCAAAGACATGCAATACATTTACGTCGTGGTACCTGCCTTGCGAACACATCAAGACGGCCATTCCAATAAAAATAACCTTAAAAAAGAATTGGAAAAACTGAGAAGCCGCTCCATTCCCAGCCAACCCCGCTCCCCCGAACGCATCAAAATACCCGATGCCGATGTCATACAATACGCCATTGAAAACAACGGTCGTTTAACACCTACTTTGCTTTGCCTCAAAGGCAAAATTTCTATAGAAGAAGCCAAATACAAATTAGAAGAGTTGTACGAACAAGGTGCTTTTGTAATGGATTTGGACGATTCTAATTATGTGATGGAATATCAATTGCGCGATCAATCCTTGCTGCACTAAATGCTATTGCTCAGTAGTTGGTGATAAAAATGCAGTAACCGCTTGTAGTTTTGGCGACTGATCGACTCAGCGAATCCTTGTGGAGCAGCAACCCAATTACTAGCCTCCAGTTGTACGGGATGAAAGTAGAACGTTGGCGCTTGAATCAGGGGCGCGCTGTGGGCATGGGCGCGGGCCACCCAAATGGGCGCAGTTAATACCCGTGGAAAAACCTCTTTGCAAGTATTGCCGATGAGACGGTAGTAACGACTCTGCATTTCAGCGCTAGCAAAGCCTTCATGTGTCGTCCAGTTGCTCAATACCTGTACCGA
>CAYUZF010000098.1:16834-17860 GCA_964449615.1 uncultured Aureispira sp. | reverse complement strand
ACTTATTCGGGAAAAAAGGCTCGCTTAAAAATGGTTGATTACTTCTGTTACACTGTTTAAGGCTTTTTTAAACAAGTAATAAGGCGCCATAGTCCAAGGAATCTTTCTTTTTGCGAGTACCTTTTGCTGTTTATGCCAACGAAGGCGACAAGATACTGAAAGGCCTTGGCGAACTATTCATCATGATGGGCGTCGTAGGAACTATTATAGTCGGAATTATTCTTTGGGTGCTTTTCCAATTAGTTGGCAAAAAGCCCAAGCAAAAATCAGCAGCAGACAATCAACAATTACTCGATGATGATACTCAGTAGCAAATTATGTAAACTAGAATTTTTGATAAAACAATTGTTCTAACTCCTATAGACGTTATCTCAAATTGATTTGGGATGGCGTCTATTTTAATAAAATAAATAGAATACAAGCAGCAAAGAAAACGACCTAACTATCTTTACCCAAGTGCATCAACCTTTAAAAAATAAATGACAACATGGCTAATAAACTTCCCAATTACATACAAGGACAATGGACGACCTACAACGGTGAGGGCATTGCGCAATACAATTCTGTAACAGGCGACTTGATTTCTACCGTGAACGGCGATGGGCTAGATTTTGCTTCCATCCTGCAATACGGTCGCGAGGTAGGCAACAAAAACCTACGCCGCATGACTTTTTTGGAGCGTGGATTGATGCTTAAAAAGCTGGCTTTGTTTTTACAAAAGAACAGAAAAAAATACTACCCCATCAGCTACCAATCGGGCGCTACCAAAACCGATAGTTGGATTGACATAGATGGCGGAATTGGTACGCTGTTCGCTTATGCGAGCTTGCGCAAAAAGTTTGCCGACCAGCCTTATTTTGTAGATGGCGAAACCGTGGGTTTATCCAAGGGCGGCACCTTTGTTGGGCACCACATTATGGTACCTAAAGCGGGTGTTGCAGTACATATCAATGCGTTTAATTTCCCAATTTGGGGCATGCTGGAAAAGCTAGCGGTCAACTTGCTAGCGGGAATGCCTGCGGTGGT
>CAYUZF010000098.1:16339-16824 GCA_964449615.1 uncultured Aureispira sp. | reverse complement strand
TGCCGAGCAGACTTCTTATTTGACCCAAGCCATGGTCAAAGACATCATTGACTCCAACATTTTACCCGAAGGTGCTTTGCAGCTGGTTTGCGGCTCTGGAATTGGAATTTTAGACACCGTCAATGCCCAAGATGTAGTGACCTTCACAGGCTCTGCTCATACAGGTAGAATGCTAAAAAGTTTGCCGCACATCATTGACAACGCGGTACCTTTTAACATGGAAGCCGACTCGCTCAACTGCTCTGTGCTTGGCCCCGATGCTACGCCCGATACCGAAGAGTTCAAACTCTTCATCAAAGAAGTACACCGCGAAATGACCGTGAAGACGGGACAAAAATGTACCGCTATTCGCCGCATCATCGTACCCGAAAATTTGGTGGAAGAGGTACAATTGGCGCTTAGTGCGCGCTTGAAAAAAACCACAATTGGCGATCCACAAGCCGAAGGCGTACGCATGGGCGCGCTAGCCAGCCACGAGCAATTAG
>CAYUZF010000098.1:15761-16329 GCA_964449615.1 uncultured Aureispira sp. | reverse complement strand
TAGAAGAAGTATTAAAATCGGCGCAGTTGCTCTCCCAAGAAAACGAATTGGTCTACGGCAGTTTTGAGCGCGATTTTGAAGTCATTGGAGCCGATGCTCAAAAAGGTGCCTTTTTAGCGCCCATGTTGTTCCTAAACGACGATCCATTCAACAAACAACAAGTACACGAAATTGAATGCTTTGGCCCCATTAGTACCTTAATGCCCTACAAAGATGTAGAAGAGGCAGTAGAGTTGGCCAATTTAGGCAAGGGTTCTTTGGTGAGTTCTATTGCGACTTACGATGATAAAATTGCACGGCAGTATGTGTTGGGAGCAGCCACGCACCATGGGCGTATTTTGGTCTTGAACCGCGATTCGGCTCCCGAAAGCACAGGACACGGCTCTCCAATGCCCTTGATGGCACACGGTGGTCCTGGACGCGCTGGTGGTGGCGAGGAAATGGGCGGCATGCGCGGCATCAAACACTACTTACAGCGCACGGCTATTCAAGGTTCGCCAACAACAATCACGGCTTTGACGGGCGTCTACCAATACGGCGCTAAGGGCATCGAAGACAAGGTGCATCC
>CAYUZF010000098.1:13423-15690 GCA_964449615.1 uncultured Aureispira sp. | reverse complement strand
TTTTTATGCACATACCGATGAAACGTCTTTGGATGGAACCATCTTCGAAGGGCGGGTCGCACACGGTTATTGGGTATTGGCGAAAGCCGCAGGATTGTTTGTAGAAGCGAAAAAAGGGCCTGTATTGCTCAATTATGGCATTGATGAATGCCGTTTTACCAAGCCCGTGTATCCTGGCATGACCATCGGCGTGAAATTCACCGTCAAGGAAAAAGTAGACCAAGAAAAAAAGAGCGAAGACGATATTGCCAAGGGTATTGTAAAATTTATGGTAGACGTTTACGACGAGACAGGCGAAACCTGCGCGTTGGCGACCATTCTAACGATGGTGAAAAAAATAGACCAATCTGGAGAGGTGATCCAATAAAGTTGATGATGCAAGGTTTTTGTAAGTAGGTAGTAAGGGGCAAATGGATCTGCCCCTTACTACTCCCACTTTTTCAAAGCGTTCTAAGCAGAAGCGGGAGACTTCACCACTACAGGCGTAAGAACGAGCAACAACGCTCCAAGAACAATGACCAAAGGAAGGTAAGTGTATACGCCATAAGTGGCTGCAAAAATACCAAAGAATGCCCAAAGCAAAACCCCTGTGTAGACAAGCGATCGGAACCTTTTGTACAGAAGGGTGCCTAAAATGCTGATAATCCCAATAAAAATAGCGGTCCAAGCAGCTTCCGAAATGCCCCAAGCATCCCAGCCAAAAAACACCAGGCTCTGGCTGGTGCCTAAAATCAAGGCGACCGTACTCCAACCAAAAAAGACGCTTACAGGAAATTCTATCGTACAAAAAAAGCGAACAGAGCGCTCTTTGTTTTTCTGTACCATTACAAAAGCCGTACACAACGCAATCAACATGCCCACCAGTGCAACAATGTTCCAACCATAATCCAAGTAAAGCACAATGGTGTTAAAAAAGTTGGCACTCAAAATTGGTAAGAGCAAACGATCGTGTAAGGGGCTGTTTTTTTGTTGGGGCAAGGCTTGGTAAACAGCAAAAACCAACATGCCGATAAAAATCGGCGCCCAAACAATGAAGGTAAATTCTTCGGGACTAATAACTACAAAAGCTTCGTAATATTTACCGTATTCGTTGGGCGTAAAACCCAACAACAACTTGGTCAGCGCTTGGTAAAATAAGTTGGCAATAATCATGATGACTGCTGAAGCCAATAGTAAAAATTGTCTTAAATTCATAAGTTAATTTGTTTTTTTTTAACAAAAATAGAAGTTGACTTAGAAGAAAGGATCGGGGTTGTTGAGTGCCATATAAATAGATACGCCCGTCGCTAAAGACAGCCAAAGAAAACGCGGCAAGAGCAGCAACCAGTTACGGCCGTGCCGAATAATAGCACTTATGCTGACAATAGTAGCGACATAAGAACAGATGGTGTTAAACGCCGCCAGCCAAACACTGCCTAAATAGAAATACATAAAGCCGAACAGAGAAAACAAGACCCAAAAGCAACCTTCTGCCCAATAAAAAGTAACTTTATTGGCTTTTGGCAAATCGCTGTTGGCTACGCGGTACAGGGCGACTAATGCACAAATATTGTTGAACAGCCAAGCAATGGGAAACAACCAGTCGGGCGGAGCAATACTGGGCTGTACCAAACTGTTGTAAAATTCAAAATCGCCCTGTAGGCTAAGTGTCGCCACAGAATTAACTGCATTGACCAATAGAAAAATTAAAACAGCGTACCACCATTTAAAAGATGGCGCAGTGGAAACCGTAGTAGATAAAGACATAAAGTATTAAATTAACAGTGAAAGAATAGAACGAAATGGCTTTAAATTAAACCGAATTCGTCTTATTATTGTCCTTAATACAGCATTAAATATGCTTTGTTCAATGAAAAGCAAAAAAATAAACCGAAATCGTTACAAAAATGAGATCTTATATAGAATTGATAGAGGCTTGGGAGGGTTTTTTGAGCGAGCAACCCGAGGGAAGTTTAGCAGATTTTGGAACTTGGTTGACCAGCCGCTTTGCCGTTTCTGAAGAGCCAGTTTTTTCAGAAGATGTCCAGACAAGCGCCTACGTCACCAAACAACGCGCTACTTTCGGCTACAGTGTTTCTAACGCTCGCGCCCCGCAACTCATTTGGAAACTCAACAAAATTCTACGCCATTACAGCAAGCCTATTTTTGATGCGGTAGAACTCAACAACCACGACGAATTTGCCATTCTAACTCAAATACACCTAAAAGAGGAATGTTCTAAAAAAGAGGCGATAGCCGCCAACTTAATCGACCGTTCTACAGGAATT
>CAYUZF010000098.1:10760-13413 GCA_964449615.1 uncultured Aureispira sp. | reverse complement strand
AACGCGGGTTAGTGCTTGATCGGGTAGACCCTAACGACGGACGGGCGCGCTTGGTTCGGCTCTCGGAAGCGGGCGAGGGGTTGCTGTATCAAATTTATCAAGGCTTTGCCGATATTCCTGAATTGCTGGTGGATATGAGCAGCGAGCAACAGGCCCAGTTTGTGGCTACGTTGCAGCGCTTGGAGCGTTGGCACAGTGAGCGTTTGTAGCTAAAAAGCTTTTAAAAAGGCCACAATTCACCCAAACTACCTTATATTTGTTGCATCAAATGAACAACCACTTAAAAGAATATGGAAGATAAAAGAGAACAAGGCGGCGTCAATTATACGCTAAACAATAACATTGCTACGGTAGAATTTTTTCACCCTTCGCACAATTCCCTACCAGGGAAAGTACTGGCTAAATTGGCCAAGACCATTACCGAGTTGGGGCAAAACGACGAAGTGGTGGTCATTATTCTAAAAAGTGCAGGAGAGCGCACCTTTTGTGCAGGAGCTAGTTTTGACGAGTTGATAGCTATTGAAGATTTGGAAGTGGGCAAAACTTTCTTCTCTGGCTTTGCCAATGTAATTAATGCTTGCCGCAAATGTCCCAAATTGATTATTGGACGTGTGCAGGGCAAAGCCGTTGGCGGCGGCGTTGGGATCGCTTCGGCAGTAGATTATTGTTACGCTACGCGTTTTGCAGCGGTCAAATTGAGCGAATTGGCCATCGGTATTGGGCCTTTTGTAGTGGGTCCAGCGGTAGAGCGCAAATTAGGCACCTCGGCTTTTTCACAAATGGCCATCAACGCTACGGCTTGGTACTCGCCAGAGTGGGCACAGACCCACGGCCTATTTGCCGACGTATCCGAAAACGCAGAAGAAATGGATACCAAGATCGACTTGTTGGCCAATACCTTAGCCAAATCCAATCCAGCAGCGCAGCAGTTGTTGAAAAAAGTATTCTGGGAAGGTACGGAAAACTGGGACGATTTATTGGCCGAGCGCGCTGCAATGAGTGGGGAGTTGGTCTTGTCGGACTTTACTGTCAACGCCATCAATTCCTTCAAAGCAAAAGTCTAAACCGCTTGCCACAACCAATTGCTAGGACGGGCGACCGTCTACTCATTGTCAAAACAACAAGCTGTCTTTTGGGAGGGCTTGTTGTTTTTATTTTAAGTAACTTCGTTGCTGTTTATTCCCCTGATATACTAAGATACCCCACTGTATGCCGCTACTTTTTTTACTATTACTCTTACCCTTGTGGAGCCTCCAAGCACAAGGGACACCGATCTACCACTATTTTAAAGGCGCTGTAGATGGGCAGTACTCCATTACTATGGAATTGAAGCAGGTCGGTACTGCCTTGGAGGGGAATTATTTTTATGATAAATACCGTACAAATATTCGTGTTAAAGGAACCATCTTGGATGAGCAGTACATTTCTTTAAAAGAAATAGATGCGGTTGGCAATACTACCAGTTCTACCTTTTTGGGGGTGTATGATAAAAATTGGACGCAGATCGAGGGGCAATGGCAAAACCGCACCAAAGAACGGCGCTTCAACTTCGATTTGCAGGCTATTTATTTGCCAAAAGGCCCCATCGGACGGTACAACTTCGACCACATTCGGCGTTTTCAAGAGTTGTTAAATTATTTTGATGCCGAACCGCGTTTTCCTTTTCGAGTGCGTGCTGGTATGGGAGAAAACCCCCAATGGAAAAAGACCAACAGCGCCCTCAAAGGGGTGCAAGATTACCAACAGGTGCTTCCTTACCGCCTAGCCAAGCGGTACATTATGAACCAAGTATTGCTGCGTCCTGAAGGGAGTTACAATTATTTTGATCTAGCTCCAACAGATTACCAGCCTTACAACAAACATTACAAAGCCCTGTGCAAAGTCTATCAAAGCAGTCGTTATGTGGCGTTGTTGTGTCGATTTGAGTGCGATACGGGCTGGGAGCGCTACGATCTGACCCTTCTATTGCTCTACGACTATGCGGGACATTTATTGGATGCTTGCGAAGTGGGCAAGGTCTTGGATTTGGAGGGCGGGGGCAAGATGGTTAAGGCCGACTGGAACAGCCGCTTTTCGGCAGATGGACGCATAGAGGTGCGCGGACGAACCGAACGAACGGACTTGGCCGTAACCCCTGTAAAAGAACAAGTAGAAAACGTACATTTTTACTGGTTGGTACAGTCCAACGGCATGTTGCGGCGCAAAAAAATAGTCAGCCGATAGGCTGCATTGTCAACTAACGGAAGAAATTTATGAGGCATTATTGCTGGATTTTGTTGTGCTTATGGTGTGCGGTAGGAGCTGCGGCTCAATCCAGTGCGTTCATCAAGGAGCTGAGAACCATTGCGGAGGACAAAACGCGCGATACGCTAGAGCGCAGCAGTGCGTACAATCGTCTGACCGTTGTTTATTACAACAGAGATTTGCAAAAAGCGCGGCGCTATCACAAAAGTGCATTGCGTTTGTTGAATGGGCAGGGGGTTGTTTCTGAACAGGGCTATGCGTTGCTGAACGAAGCGTTGTTGCATTATGGACAAGGCCAATACGAGCGCGCCATTGAACAGGCGTTGCGCGCCAAGCACATTTCCGAGCAATTGCAAGATCCCGCTCTACAGGCGGCCATGCATGCCCAGTTGGGACTAATCTACAGCAC
>CAYUZF010000098.1:6819-10750 GCA_964449615.1 uncultured Aureispira sp. | reverse complement strand
AAAGGGTATTCTTACAAAGCGACCTCACACAATTTGGAAGCCATCAAATTGTTGGGCGAAGCGCCTCCTAACCCTGCACAGGCACTGCCGTATTATCAAATTGGAACGGGTTATGCCCAGTTGGGCGACACCACCAAAGCCCTGGTTTACTATCGGCAAGCAACCTTGCCCTTGCGGCAAGAAGAACAGGAAAATATCGTGGCATTGGTAACCATAGAAAAAGGTTTGTTGCACGTACAACGCAACGAATGGGGGCAGGCCAAAGAACGTCTAGAACGCGGCTTGCAGGCGAGTAACCAACAGTACAATACGCGTGGGGTGGCCTACGGCAACTACGCGCTGGGCTTGTTGTCTAGCTCAGAACAATTCAACGACCAAGCCATGCAGTATTACCAGAAAGCCAAAGATGTTTACGACCAATTGGAGGACAAAGTGAGCATCGCTAAAGTCTTGCAAGGAATGGCCAAAGTGGCGTTGGAACGCGGTCAATACCAAGAGGCAGAGGGCTACCTGTTGGAGGCATTGCGGCGGGTGCGCACCAACCGTGCGATGGTGGCCGTCAAAGATATTTACCAACATCTAACCAACGTATACATGGCTGCCGAACGCTACGAAAAGGCCATAGACAGTTATCAAAAATACCACACCATACAGGATTCGATTTTTAATCGCGACAAGAACCGCGCAATTGCCGAGGTGCAAAGCCGCTACCGCATGCAAGAATTGCAACGCGAAAATGCCGAACTGGAAGAAAAACACAGCTTGACACTGCGCCTACAATCGGAAACGCTGCGCAACCAAGAACTCAAAGACAAGCAAAATTCATACATTATTGTGGGACTGGTTAGTGGGTTGCTACTAATTGTCATCATCGGTTTGTTGGTTTTTAGACAAGACAAATTAAAAACGCGCATCCGTGTCACCGAGTTGGAGCAACGCGCCTTGCGTTCGCAGATGAATCCTCATTTTATGTTCAATTCGCTCAATTCTATACAGAGCCTGATCGCTACCGACAACAACGCAGAAGCAAGTATTTATTTGGCAAAATTCTCGCGGTTGATGCGTCGTATTCTACAAAATTCGCGGCAAGCGTATATTCCTTTGCAGCAAGAAATGGAATTCTTAGGCAATTATATTGAGCTGGAACAGCGCCGCTTTAAAGAAGCGTTTGATTATGAATTGGAAGAAGAAGGAATTGAGGATGCGCATTTTGTAATGATACCGCCGCTGGTGATCCAGCCTTTTATTGAGAATGCCATCATACACGGTTTGTTGCGCCAAGCCAAAAAAGGCAAATTGGTCGTGCGTTTTGAAGAGTACAACAGCACCCTGATCAAATGCACCATCGAGGACAACGGTATTGGCCGCCAAGCTGCCGCCGCTTTTAAAACCGATGACCAACAAGAGTCATTGGGTATTAAAATAACGGAGCAACGCTTGCAATATTTAACCATTAAAGAAAAAATTACAGGCTCCTTTGTGCATGTAATTGATTTGAAAGACGAAGCAGGCAACGCAGCAGGTACGCGCATAGAATTGCTGTTGCCTATAAAATACCGCGCTTAGTTATTTAGGAGCTTCTGTTATTCTATAAAATACAAAATTATGCTATATTAGCAGCTATTATTAAACCAAAATACTTAAAACATGAACAGAGGGTTACTTTTTTTATGCTATTTTTTACTATCAACGGCCTGTTCGGCTCAATTTACCTTAAATGTTACTTCCGACGATCCCGACTGCTACGGCGGTAACAATGGACGCATAGAAGTCACCCCTGATGGCGGGGGATCGCCGCATTATTATACTTGGTCAACAGGTGCTGCGGGCTACAACCTAAATACACAAACAGGCTTGAGTGCAGGCACTTACAGCGTAAGCGTATCGGGAAGTATTTTCGGACCAAGTGTTATTGTAACAGGTTCGGCCACCCTAGTAGATCCCCCTGAGTTGCTCATTACTAGCCTACAAACAGAAGATGTCAGCTGTAAAGGCGATACGTCAGGCAGCGCGGTTGTAACAACGCAAGGTGGAACGGGAAGGATTACTGTATTTTGGCAGGGCGCGGGGTATGTTGGACCTAACAACGACACCGCAACAGGTTTGGCCGCAGGTAATTATACGTTGACGGTTTCTGATGGTTTATATTGTACGAAACTTAGTACGTTTGCCATAACGGAACCTGCCGATTCTCTACTGGCCAGCATCGAAGACAGTGCGGCTACTTGCAATAACCTCAACGCGTCTTTGGCCGTACTGCTGCAAAGCCCAGGCTCGGGGGGCGTAACGTACACTTGGAATACCAACCCCACACAATCAACAGCTAGTATTGATAGTTTGCCACAGGATAGTATTTACTCCGTAACCGTTACAGATGCCGCGGGTTGCACGCTGGTCTTGACTGATACAACTACAGGAGCCGATTCGCTGACTTCCGTGACGATGGACAACCTAGACGGGACAGGCTCGGTGGTAGTAACGGGAGGAGTACCGCCTTACCGCTACGATTGGAATTACGTGGGCAATGCCGATTCTACCGCGACCATATCACTAGGCACCAATCTAAGCAGGTACACGGTTACGGTTACGGATGCTGTAGGCTGCACCATAGTAGATACTCTGGTAGTGCCGCTGAGTCTGCAACAACTGCCCCAAGTGAGCGCATTCAACGCCTATCCCAACCCCAACAAAGGACAATTCACCTTATCGATCAGTTTCGAACAGTGGCAAACGGCTGTGTTGACGATCAGCAATGTATTGGGACAACCCGTTTACCAACAAGAAATAGAAGCCGCGCATTGGACAAAAACAGTAAACTTGAACACAGTAAGCGCAGGCTTGTACGTCGTTCGGTTAGAGGTAGAAGGGCAGGTAATAACCAGAACCATCCAGATAGAATAAACCACCAATAAACACACGATTATGATCGATACGGTTATTATAGACGACGAGCAAGCGGCTCAAATTACCTTGATGAAGTTTTTGCAAATGCACTGTCCCAATGTAAACATTGTAGGAACGGCCGATGGGGTAGAGGAAGGTTTAAAACTACTTTCCAATAAATCCATAGACTTGGTGTTTTTGGATATAAAAATGAACGACGGAACGGGCTTTGATTTGCTCAAACGCTTGCCGAGCATTGATTTTAATTTGGTGTTTACAACGGCTTACGACGAATATGCCCTCAAAGCGTTTAAACATTCGGCCATTGATTACTTGCTCAAACCCATTGATCCATTGGAATTAATTGATGCAGTGGCAAAAGTGCTGCCTTCGGATACAGATACCTCCGCGCAACGCGTGGATAGTATGTTGGAGTTGTACCAAGATAAGAAGTTTGACAAAATAGCGATTCCTTCGGTCGATGAATTTCATTTTGTGCGCATTGCGGACATCATTCGCTGCGAAGCGAGCAGCAATTACACCATTATTTACCTTAGCAATGGCAAGCGCATTGTGGCACCCAAGACGCTCAAAGAGTTTGAAGAATTACTCACTTCAGACGGCTTTTTTAGAGTACACCAGTCGCACCTGATCAATTTGAGCCACATTCAGCAATTTCTAAAAACCAAAAACAAATTGCGGATGAGTGATAGTTCGGAGGTGGAAGTTTCGCGCCGCAAAAAGACCTTGTTTATGGAGTTGATCAACATGCGCAAGTTGTAAGCAAGCTGTTGGTAGACACTAGAAGGGAGCAGGTAGAAGAATAGGGAATAATTGCAACAAGGCGTTGAAAAAACAGCAAAGATTTCCTATTTTCACAGGAAGCAATTCTTTAAACAACGTCAAAATTAACTGCCTAGAGCTATGAAACATTGGGTGCTATTTGCTTTTTTATTAGGAACCAGTTTTTCGCTGCAAGCGCAAGAACAAACCGACATTCGCGGCGTTATTGATGCGTTTTTTGTAGCGATGGAAAACCAAGACACGG
>CAYUZF010000098.1:5287-6809 GCA_964449615.1 uncultured Aureispira sp. | reverse complement strand
TTATTTTTTCTACTTTGACCGATAAAGACGGACAGCCGCAGGTAGAAGTGTTGCGCAAAGTATCGTTGATGGGATTTATGCGGCGGGCGCAACTCAAAAAATACGTCTACCACGAGCAGCTTTGGAGTTATGACATCAGCCGCGAGGACAATCTGGCCACGGCTTGGACGGAGTACACCATGTTTGTAGGGCAACCCGCCGAGGTGAGCCATTGCGGAGTCAATACCTTTACGCTGGCGCAAACCGCGTTGGGCAAATGGCAAATTTTGCACATCGCCGATACCCGCCGCCAAACTGCCTGCCAAACCGAAGGCACTGCCCTACAAGCCCATCAAGCCGTCAACCAACACTTGGATAATTGGCACCGCGCAGCTGCAACGGCCAATGCCGAGGCGTTTTTTGGAGCGATGGCACCCGATTGTATTTATTTGGGGACGGATGCCTCCGAGCGCTGGCTGCGCGACGAACTGCGCCATTGGGCCAAAAAAGCCTTTGAGCGCGAGGTAGCTTGGGCGTTTACGCCTTCTAAACGACAACTGTACTGGAGCGATAACCAACGGGTGGTTTGGTTTGAGGAAATGTTGGATACCCAAATGGGAACCTGTAGGGGCTCGGGCGTGTTGGTACAAACGGGCGATGGCTGGACGCTCAAACATTATGATTTGGCCATTATGGTGCCCAACGAACTGGTCAAGGATTTTATGAAGTTGGTAGAATTGGGCGGCTGGCCTAAAGAGAAAAAAAAGTAACCACTGTTTGCAGAGAAACGCTTTTCGAGCAACTTTTAACACTTGATTGCTGTTTGGTCTGAAATCTTCTAGGACTCGTCGATTGATACAAAAAAAGGAGAACGTATTATTTATGGTATCCCTTTTGATATACAGGAGGTAGTGCTGAACATCTATTGGCACTCAAACAAACTCCAAATCCTATTTTGTAAGTGCGTTGGCGGCGTCGAGAGCGATTTTCCTGCTTGTTTATTGCACTTATTTTAACCGAATTAACTACAAAAAAATGACATCGATTTTCAAAATTTTAACCCTTAACGCCTTATTTGCTTTCTTGGCGTTCACCGCACAAGCTCAGAAAACCAACGCCCACATTCAATATGCCATTAATGTAGAAGGCAACGACCAGGCAGCTATGATCAACGGTTCTACCATCGACGTATATTTTGCCCCAGAAAACAGCAAAATGGTATTCAACATGATGCAAGGCATGATTAAAATGGACGTGCGCATGAACAACAAAACGGAGAGAGGAATCATGCTTATGGATATGATGGGGCAGCAAAAATACAAAACCATCAATCCAGAAGATGTAAAAAATGACGAGACTGCTAGCAAAGCCGATATGCCAGAGATTAAGTATTTAGAGGAATACAAAGAATTTGCAGGCTACAAGTGTCAAAAAGCATTGGTAATGGTAGAAGGCAAAGACCCTTTAGTGGTTTATTTCACCGATCAATTGGACATGCCAAAAAGCTTCCAAAAATACACCGAGCAACTGAACATGTCGGGTA
>CAYUZF010000098.1:356-5277 GCA_964449615.1 uncultured Aureispira sp. | reverse complement strand
GGCTTTCCAATGGCAATGGAGATGAAGGACGAGCAAATGAAAATGAACATTACGGCGCAAGCGGTAGACATGAGTAAGCAGTCTAAAAAAATATTTGAAACCAAAGCACCAGAAGGCTACGAAGAAATGACAGAAGAAGATCTAAGAGGCCTCGGCGGAATGAACGGATTCTAAGAAGCACCCTCGGTACTTTATAAAAACTATAACGCCTTTTGCTAGCTCAATGCAGGCAAAGGGCGTTATTTTTGAATGAACAACCGTAGTAATAGACACTACTTTTTAAAATTTCTAAATTAGAATTGCCGCGTTTTATTGCGCTATGTTCTAAATATACTACCACAACCATGATTTTTCGTACGCTCTTTTTTTCTTTTTTTATGGCAATGGCTGTTGCTGCAACAGCACAGACCACCCTCAATAATGGTTACATCAAATACAACATCAGCATAGACAGCGATCTGCCTGCGGCTGCTTTCCTCTCTATGGGAACCACGCTAGAAGTAGCCTTTAAAGGCAAACAGACCAAAGCGGTTGCAAAGGTAGCAGGCGGCACCAACACGGTACAGGCTATAGCCGACCACAGCAATGTAACAGGGCTGTCTCTCTTGGATGTAATGAGTGAGAAAAAAGCCGTTAAACTCGGCAGTGCAGAGTATCAGAAAGCCAAAGAAAGCATCGCTCAATTGGCGAAGAATCCCATGCGAATTACCGAATCGACCAAGACAATTGCTGGTTATACTTGTCAAAAGATATTGATGAAGGACAAACAAACAGGCGCAAATATCATTCTATATGTAACCGATAAGATCAACCCCAAAGGCGACCCATTGGCGCAGCAACTCATCGAAGCGGTCAAGGGCTTTCCATTAGGCGTGGTTGTACGCCAAGATGAAACCACAGTGCGCCTGACCGCCAGTACCGTATCGGAACGTACGCCCAGCGATGGCGCTTTTTCTCAAACCATTCCCAGCGGTTACCAAGTAACTACCCTTAAAGAATTAGAAGAAGAGGCACAGCGCCGTGCAAAACAACAGCGTTAAATACAAGTAAGCACCAAAAGAGATCATTTATACACCGAATAAAATAAACAGCTATGTTAGTTACTAAAAATATTTTATTGCTTTTGGCCCTGTGCGTAGGCCTAGTAAGTACCGCCAGCGCCCAAAAGCAAAAAGCCCCCAATTTTCTGGAGGGCGTTATCAAATACAAAGTGGAATTAGAGGGCATGCCTCAAGCAGAACAGTTTACCGACAATTTGTTGATCAATGTGTTTTTTAAAGACAAAGATGCAAAAGTAGATTTCGCCATGATGGGGGGGCTAATGTCGGTTCAATTCATCAACAATCGTTCTAAGGACTTGACTACTATGCTGATGAACATTCCAACGCTGTATGAGAATACTGCCGTTAATTTTGACAAAGACAGCGATGTCATGCAGGAGTTGATGAAAGCGCAAAATACCAATGCGGCACCCACCAAAATTCCTGAATTTGAATACAACAAGCGCAAGAAAAAACGCATTGCTAGTTATCCTTGCCATTTGGCAGAAATGGAGTTCGAAGGGCAAACCGTCAAATTCTATGTGACTGAAAAATTGCGTCCAGAAGCAATGGTTTTAGAAGGTCAAACGGTAAAAACACTTCAAGGCTTTCCCCTCGGAATGGAATTAAATATCGAAGGCATGACATTAAAGATTACTGCTATTGATGTAATCAAACAAGATGTTAACAAAGAAGCGTTTGAAATTCCAGACTCTTATGAAATGAAAAGCCTAGATGAGTTCATGGAAGAAGTAAAGGCCAAAGCAGGCGGCATGGGCGAGTCTGGTGTAGGGCTGTAAAGGTAGAACGTATAAATAAGGTGCAAGGGTGGGCAATTGAGCATAGTCCACCCTTGCACCTTATTTTATAAAACATGCACTTACTGGATCGTAAAGTTATAGTGGCCCGATAGGCGGCCTTTGTTGTACAACTCCACGCGATATATACCGCTCTCAAAAGGCGTATTAGGAAAGGCATACCACTCCATGCAGAGGTTTTTAACACTGGTATCGTAATCAAAAATTTTGCTGGTCGTATATTGAATGGTACCACTGCCATCAAACAATTCCAGCGTACCCGACCCACGATTCTCATCCCTAACTACTTTCCCCGAAGGATCAACCAAGCGCAAATGAAAACGATTGGGACCCGCTTCGGTCACTTCATTGCGCACCAAATCGAAACACACTTCCATCAGTTCCATGCGCTTGGCAGTGCTTATGCCTTTGCGTTGACCGTTGTTGCGTAGGCGCAACCCCACTGCTTTGACATTGCTGGTCTGAAGAACGGCAGCAGAGCGCAAGCGCTCTTGCATTTCTTTGTTGGCTCGTGCCAAGTCGGCGCCTTGTTGTGCCAAGCGTTTGCGCAGTGCCAATTCTTCGGCGTACTGCTCGTCCAACTCGCGCCGCTCACGTTTGAGCTTTAAGTTTTCTTCGCGCAACTCGTCCAAATCCATCGTTTGCTTCTCCACATATTCGCGCATATCGCCCAATTCATTGCTCAACGTTTGCAGTTTGCCTTGAATGGTTTTGCGGCTTTTTTTGTCGCGGCTCGCTTGCTCAATGAGGCGTTTTATTTTGGAATACTGCTGTTCTAGCTCGGCTTCTTTGCGTGCAATTTGAGCGTACAATTCTTGGTTTTCCTGTTTGTAAATGGCCAATTGCTGCTTCATTTCTCGATAGAGCGAATCCGACTGGGTGCGTGCTTCCGCTAGCGAAATAATCTGCTCCGCTTGTTTAGAGCTGTTGCTTTGGCTCCAAATTAAAACGCCAATAAGGCCTACTAATAGCACAGCAATTAGCCCTATCAGTAGTTTTTTATTGGATTTTTTTTCGATGGGAGGTGTTGGTTCGGATGGGGAAGTAGGCGTGCTATCGCTCATGCGTGTGGTGGTTTGTGTTAAAAAAAACAGAACAAGCACGTAAGATAAAAAGTTGTTTTGGTTTGTTGGTTACGGAAGGGCGGTATTTATTTGGGGTGTTGGTCTCGGCTAGGCTCGACCAGCACGGCTAAGCTAGTTCAAGAGTTAAACGAAGTCTCTCCTGGACTAGCGGGGAGGAACTTAGTTTGGCTTACAATACTTGCAAGACATCAAAACGTTGTCCGTGAAACAACACGTCGTTGCCCTTTATGTAACGGCCAATATGCTCTAGGTTGGGTTGTTTGCGGGCTGTTTCAGCTTGGCCTCCCGTGTAGCGGCTTTTGTCCCCGCGGCCCAAACTAAACACTTGAATACTTTGTGTACCAATGCGGTAGCGGCGGACGGTTTGCGGACTCCACAGTCTAAAAAAATCTAGTTGGTACTCTTTTTCTATGTTTTTAAAATCAGTAAACTTAATGGTGGTTTGTTTTTCGACTTTTAATAAATCTTTCTCTTTGAACTGAATGCGGCAACGCTGCTTGTTGTAACCCGCTTCGGTGGAGCGGGCATAAAAGGCTACTTCCGAACTGTCTATTAACAATTCCATGAAACCGCAACTTTTATCGTAGTGGCAATAGCCCACCGACTCTAAGCGCGCTTCTTCAAAGGCAGGCAATGCCTTCGCAGCGTCGTACGCTTGTTGGAAAATTGGTTGTAAAGCTATTTCATAGTCTTCGTCCAATACATCTACGGTACCCAACTCTTCTTGCAAAGCAAAACTGTCCGCCTGTTGTACCAACAATCTAAAATGCCCTTTCCAGCGTACTTCTAAGGTGCTTTTACCGTTCATTACGCCTCCAGGAACGCCGCCGCCCATTTGCATCATTTGGTTGCCAGGGCTGGTCAAGTAACGGTCTAATTCTACTTCCAACACCAACAAACGACCTTGGCTGCTGCCAATCGGAAACAAGCTGTATTGGTACGCCGCACTACAAGCCCAAACACTAGCGATGTTTATTATCAACATAAAAAACACCCCCAACCAACGTTGTATCAAAATCATAGCAAAAGAATTAAAATAAAGCAGTAGATCGTCCTACCAAAACAGCTTTGTAAAAATACACCAATTCTAACAGCTGCACTAAAAAAACAAGGATTTAGGAGCGGTAGAATGCCGATTTTTATCCAAAAATATAGATATTGGTAGCGCCAACAAATCAATCTATCATCTAAGTCTAAGTCGACTCTAGTCGTCCCTTTTTCACGGAGTTGTTCTAGCAACTTCTGAAGTTTTTTTCTAAAAGCAATTGAGCATTTATTAAAAGCTTCTCTCTTAAACGATTGACAACTGTATGCCTACAGACAACATCTTAGTCATTGGCTCTTTAGGGCAAATTGGCACCGTTTTGACGGATGCCCTACGCGAGCGCTACAGCCCCCAACAAGTTATTGCCTCCGATATCAACGTCCCGAAGGAAACCCCCAACGGACCATTTGAGCAGCTGAACATACTAGATGGGGAGGCGCTGTATAATTTGGTAAAAAAATACAAAATTACCCAAATTTATCACTTAGCAGCCCTCTTATCGGCCAAAGGGGAGCAAAATCCTCGCCAGACTTGGAATGTCAATATGAATGGCTTGTTCAATGTGTTGGAAGTAGCGCGCCAAGAGGCACTGGACAAAATCTATTTTCCAAGTTCTATTGCCGTTTTTGGTGGACAAACGCCGCGCAAAGCAACGCCTCAGTTTACGGTTTTGCAACCCGAAACCATGTATGGAATCACCAAAGAAGTAGGGGAGCATTTGTCGCAGTACTATTTTAAGAAATTTGGGGTGGATGTGCGTTCGTTGCGCTACCCTGGATTGATCAGTTACCAGTCTATGCCAGGCGGCGGTACCACCGACTACGCGGTCGATATTTTTCATAAAGCGGTAGCGGGAGAGCCTTACGAATGCTTTTTGGAGCGGGATACGTATTTGCCAATGATGTACATGCCCGATGCCATTCGCGCTACGCT
>CAYUZF010000098.1:0-346 GCA_964449615.1 uncultured Aureispira sp. | reverse complement strand
GGCGTCGGCAAGGTCTACCTGCAGACCGCCATCGACTGCCATTCGCGCTACGCTAGAATTGATGGATGCGCCTGTGGATCAATTGTCGATGCACTACGGCTATAACGTGCGTGCCATGAGTTTTTCTCCTGAAGAGCTGGCCAACGAAATCAAAAAACACTTGCCTGCGTTTGAAATTACGTACCAACCTGATTACCGACAACAAATTGCCGATTCTTGGGTCGAGAGTATGGACGATAGTTGTGCGCGCAACGATTGGGGCTGGGAAGAAGAATACGACATGGAAGCGATGGTAAAAGATATGCTGTTGCATTTAAAAAAATAAAAAAACACACGCTTATGTTTA
>CAYUZF010000097.1:3367-17945 GCA_964449615.1 uncultured Aureispira sp. | reverse complement strand
CAGAAAATTAGAATTAAACTTCGTTCTTACGATCACAATCTAGTAGACAAATCTACAGCCAAGATCGTAAAGACAGTACGTAACACCGGTGCAGTAGTAACTGGACCGATTCCGCTGCCCACTCATCGAAAAATCTTTACTGTTTTGCGTTCTCCACACGTAAATAAGAAATCTCGTGAGCAGTTTCAATTGCGTACACACAAACGCTTAATCGAAATCTACAGCTCTACAGCTAAGACGGTTAGTGCTTTGGAAAAACTGGAACTACCCTCTGGTGTAGATATCCAAGTGAAATTAATGTAATTTGTTCATTTGTAGATTTTACTACAATTCTTAAAAAAAAGAAACGTGGAAGGTTTAATAGGTAAAAAGATAGGCATGACGAGCATCTTCAATGAGCAAGGTGACAACATGGCCTGTACCGTAGTAGAAGTTGGCCCTTGTGTTGTAACACAAGTAAAAACAACGGAAACAGACGGTTATGATGCTGTACAATTGGCGTACGGCGAGCGCAAAGCTAAAAATAGCAGCAACCCTCTAAAAGGGCATTTTGCTAAAGCCAATACAACTCCCAAATCAAAAGTAGTAGAGTTTCGCGACAGCGCTCTAGAAGCATCTTTGGGAGATTCTGTAGAAGTTAGCGATGTATTTGCAGAAGGCGATATCGTAGAAGTAATAGGCACCTCTAAAGGTAAAGGTTTCCAGGGGGTCGTAAAGCGCCACGGATTTGGTGGTGTTGGACAAGCAACCCACGGTCAACACAACCGCGGACGTGCGCCTGGATCTATCGGTGCAGCTTCTTACCCTGCCAAAGTTTTCAAAGGTATGAAAATGGCAGGCCGTACAGGTGGCGACCGAGTGACCACAACTGGTCTACGTGTAGTGAAAGTATTCGCTGAAAAAAATCTATTGCTAATTAAAGGAGCGATTCCTGGTCATAAGGGTTCCTTCGTAATTGTGAAGAAATAGTCATGAAATTAGAAGTTTATAATATAAAAGGTGAAAACCTCGGAAGAGAGGTAGAATTGCCAGACAGTGTCTTTGGCTTGGAGTTGAACGAAAAGCACGACCACGTGGTCTACTTGGCTGTTAAGCAATATCTAGCAGCACAGCGCCAAGGAACACACAAATCTAAGAACCGCTCAGAAATCAAAGGTTCTACTAGAAAAATCAAACGTCAAAAGGGAACAGGTACTGCCCGTGCAGGTAGTTTGAAAAACCCTTTATTTCGTGGTGGTGGACGTGTATTTGGGCCACAGCCTAGAAACTACGGCATCCAATTGAACAAGAAAGTAAAGCAGTTGGCGCGTAAATCTGCCCTTTCTGCCAAAGCAAAAGAAGGTTCAATTATCGTAGTAGAAGATTTTACATTCGAAAATGCCAAAACAAAAGATTTTATTGGCTTTTTGAACAACCTAAAAGCAGGAGAGCAAAACCTAAGCGAAACTAAAAGTTTGTTGGTGTTGGACGCTCCCCAAACACCTGCTGCTCCTAGCAAGCCTCAATTGCCTGCCAAGCCTAGAGGCGCTAAGAAAAGAGCGGCCTACGCAGACGCAGTCAAAAGCTACTCTAGCGATTTGAAAGCTTACAAAGAAGCTACTGCAGAGTACAACGCTACCATCGACAGCTATTTGGACAAATCAGAAAAGCAGTACGACAACATCGTTTTGTCTAGCCGTAACCTGCCCAAAGCTGACGTAGCAGACGCCAAGCTTTTAAACGTTTATCAAATTTTGAATGCCAATTGTTTGGTGCTATCCGAGTCTGCCCTAAACAGACTGAGCGATATGCTTTCCTAACGGCTTTCGTAGAACGATCTAAATAGACAAAACAAGCTATGAAAAACATAATCATACGACCAATCCTCTCTGAGAAGTCGAACAACTTGGCAGAAAACCCTCTTTTGAACCAATACACTTTTGAAGTTCTAAAGAGCGCCAACAAAATCGAAATCAAAAAAGCAGTAGAAGACCAATTCGGCGTAACTGTCGAAGCTGTTAACACTTCTATTCGCCCAGGCAAATCTAAATCTCGTGTAGTAAAAGGCCGCCAAACTAAAGGCCAGACAAAAGCGATTAAGAAAGCCATCGTAACCGTTGCAGAAGGACAATTCATCGAAGGGTTCTTCGGGGCAGAAGATTACGAAGAGGATGTAGAGTTGCTAGAAGACGACGCGCAAGAAGCTAACGCTTAAGCACTGTCACTAAAGAGAAAATATTTAATTAACTATAGTCGCGAAACTGATAAATTCGTAAATAACAATGCCAGTAAAGAAGTTTAATCCGATTACTCCTGGTACCAGAACTCGTGTAGCAAACAGCTTCACCGAGTTGACGACCGACAAGCCTGAAAAGAGCTTGTTGAGTAAAATGAAAAAGTCAGGAGGTAGAAACAACGAAGGCCATAGAACTGTACGCCACCGAGGTGGAGGACACAAGCGCCGTTATCGTGTAATTGATTTCAAACGCAGCAAAGATGGTGTACCTGCAACGGTAAAAAGCATCGAGTACGATCCAAACCGTACAGCTTTCATCGCTCTTTTGGTATATGCCGATGGAGAAAAGCGTTACATTATTGCCCCCAACAAATTGCAAGTAGGAGCAGTTATCAACTCGGGTAGCGGAATCGCTCCAGATTTGGGCAACTGTATGCCTCTAGGGGAAATGCCAGTAGGTACAAGAATTCACGCCATCGAAACGCGTCCAGGTAAAGGAGCGGTTTTGGTAAGAAGCGCTGGAGCTAGTGCTGAACTAGCGGGTAAAGACGGTAAATACGTCTTAATCAAATTACCTTCTAGCGAAACGCGTTTGATCTTGGCTACTTGTAGAGCTACCGTGGGGGAAGTTTCCAACAAAGACCACGGTCTAGAAGTATTAGGTAAAGCTGGTCGCAGCCGTTGGTTGGGACGTCGCCCACGTGTACGTGGTGTTGCTATGAACCCTGTAGATCACCCCATGGGTGGTGGTGAGGGACGCTCTTCAGGAGGGCACCCTCGTTCACGCACAGGTATTATGGCCAAAGGTGAGAAAACCAGAAGAGCCAAGAAGTATTCTAATAAGTTTATTGTTACAAGAAGAAAAATCAAGAAATAATAGATGGCACGCTCATTAAAAAAAGGGCCTTATATTTACCACAAGCTATTGACCAAAGTAGCTAAGGCCAAAGAATCTAGAAAAAAGACAGTAATCAAAACGTGGTCGCGCTCTTCTATGATCATTCCTTTTATGGTAGGAGAGACTATTGCTGTTCACAATGGTAAAACCTTTGTTCCTGTACTCGTAACAGAAAACATGGTAGGGCACAAGCTCGGCGAGTTTTCTCCAACACGTACCTACAGAGGACATGGTGGTAATAGAAAGAAATAATTAACACAATAGCAAGAATTTATTTTGAAATAAATTCAAAGTTCAAATAAATCATGGAACAAAATAAAGAGTTTGTAACGGCTGTTGCGAGAATAAAAAACTGCCAAATGTCCGCTCGTAAGATGCGTTTGGTTGCTGACATCATCCGTGGAAAAGAAGTAGAGAAAGCCCTCGGGATTCTCAAATTCACTAAGAAAGAAGCAGCGCGCTGGTTGGACAAATCACTAACTTCTGCTATCGCCAACTGGAGCGTATTAACAGGAGAAGAGGCAGATGATTACAACTTGGTCGTTTCTGCTATTTGGGTAGATCAAGCTCCTCAACTAAAGCGTTTCCGTCCTGCACCGCACGGACGTGCGCACCGTATTCGCAAGCACTTCTGCCACGTTACGATTGAAGTATCGAACAAAACGGCCATCGAGCCAACCGTAGAAGACAACGATGAGTTGGAGTACGAGGAAGTTGAAACTAATTCTTAAAAAGCAGATTAACACTTAAAAATAATATGGGACAAAAGACAAATCCTATAGGTAATCGTTTGGGGATCATCAGAGGTTGGGATTCCAATTGGTTTGGCGGCAAATCGTTCGCGGACAACGTAGTAGGCGATGAAAAAATTCGTCGTTACCTCAAAATTCGTGTAGACAAAGGCGGTATCGCTCGCATCGTAATTGAGCGTACCCTCAAGCGCATCACGGTAACTATCCACACTTCTCGCCCTGGTATCATTATTGGTAAAGGGGGACAGGAAGTAGATAGCATCCGCGAAGAGTTGAGAAAATTGACCAACACGGATGTACAAATCAACATCGTAGAAATTCGCAAGCCAGAATTGGACGCGCAGATCGTAGGAGAAACCATCGCCAAACAAGTAGAGGCACGGATCAACTACCGTAAAGCAACCAAAATGGCGATCCAAGCAACCATGCGTGCGGGTGCCGAAGGTATCAAAGTGCGTTTGTCTGGTCGTTTGAATGGGGCAGAGATGGCTCGTTCAGAAGAGTACAAAGAGGGCAGAAGCCCACTGCATACTTTCCGCGCCGATATTGATTATGCTATGGTAGAAGCGTTGACTGTTTACGGTAAGATTGGTATTAAAGTATGGTTGTGCCGTGGAGAGATTTTTGATAAAGTTGACTTGTTCCCAGCACCAGCTAAGCGCGATCGCAAAGATGGTCGTTCAGGAAGAGACAACCGCAGAAAATCAGGTGACCGCAACCGCAGAAGAAAATAAGGCAGACAATATTTAAACTTTTCAGAAGTTTTTCATATTTTTGCACTCGCTTTGAGGGTCTGCTTGTCAGGCCCTTAAGACACATAGCGAGACTATTAGAGGAATTTAATTTAATTGTACAGTAATGTTACAACCAAAAAGAACAAAATATCGTAAGCAGCAAAAAGGTCGCAATCGCGGGCTAGCGCACCGAGGTTCTAAGATTGCTTTTGGTTCCTTCGGACTAAAAACAACAGAGGATGCTTGGATCACCAGCCGCCAGATTGAAGCTGCACGTATCGCTATGACGCGTTACATGAAACGGGAAGGTAAAGTGTGGATTCGTATTTTTCCAGACAAACCTGTTACTAAGAAACCTGCCGAAGTACGGATGGGTAAAGGTAAAGGGGCACTCTCCCACTATGTAGCTGTTATCCGACCAGGAAGAATCATGTTTGAGTTGGACGGTGTGCCAAGAGACGTAGCCGAAGAAGCTTTGCGCTTGGCTGCTCAGAAGCTGCCCGTTGACACCAAGTTCGTCGTACGCAACGACTATTCAGAATAATAACCGCTTAAATTCAAGATAGGAAATGGCTAAGTTAGATTTAAAAGGCCGTAGTGTAGAGGAATTGAGAGAAGAGTTGGAGTCAACTCAAAAGCATTATTACTCGCTAAAGTTCAACAACGCAGTTTCTACATTAGAAAATACTGCTGAGATTAGAACCGTGCGCCGTAATATCGCTCGCATCAAGACAGCACTAAGAAGCCAAGAACTAGAGGGTTCTACTCAGAAAAGAGATAAGATCCAAGCTAGACGCAGATTAGCAAAACAGATTAAAAAGTAATTTAAAACGATTCCGCAATGGAAGAAAATAACAGAAACTTACGCAAACAGCGTGTAGGGGTCGTCACAAGCAACAAAATGGATAAAACCATTTCTGTTTCTGTGGAGCGTCGCGTAAAGCACCCTATTTACAGCAAAACTGTAAAGAAGTCTAAAAAATACATGGCGCACGACGAAGAAAACAACTGCTCAATCGGTGATACCGTTCGCATCATGGAGACTCGTCCCATGAGTAAAAACAAGCGCTGGAGATTAGTTGAGATTTTAGAACGCGCGAAATAGAATAATTAAGTCATGATACAACAAGAAAGTAGACTGAGAGTAGCAGACAATACAGGCGCCAAAGAGGTTCTTTGTATTAAAGTATTGGGCGGTTCCAAAAGACGCTACGCCTCTATCGGTGACATCATCGTTGTTACCGTTAAAGACGCTGCTCCTGGTGGTCTAAAAAAAGGTACTGTTTCTAAAGCAGTCATCGTGAGAACGAAAAAAGAAATCCGTCGTAAAGATGGTTCGTACATCCGATTCGACGACAACGCTGTCGTTCTATTGTCGGCTAGTGAGGAGCCGCGCGGTACACGTATCTTTGGGCCTGTTGCCCGCGAATTGCGTGAGCGTGACTTTATGAGAATTGTTTCCTTGGCACCTGAAGTACTATAAATAGTAATGAAGAAATCAAAAAAAATCAAAAGCCTCATCAGAAAAGGCGATACCGTTAAGGTGCTTTCTGGTGATAGCAAAGGCGACACGGGCGTAGTAGAGCAAGTGTTTGTCGAAGACTACCGCGCTATCGTGAAAGGCGTCAACATGGTTAAGCGCCACGTTCGTCCTTCTGCCGAGCAGCCTGGTGGAATTATTGAAAAAGAGGCACCCATCCACATTTCTAACTTGATGTTGGTCGATGCAGATGGTCAAGCGAGCCGTATTAAAAGAGACCGAGACGAGAACGGCAAATTGGTTCGCGTTTCTAAGAAAACACAACAGATTATTAAATAATGGAATATCAACCTTTTTTAAAGAAAAAGTACAGAGAAGAAGTGGTACCCAAGCTAATGGAAAAGTTTCAGTACAACTCCATTATGCAAGTACCCAAGTTGACAAAAATCTGTCTCTCTCAAGGTGTTGGTAAAGCTACTTCTGACAAAAAATTAGTAGACAATGCCGTTAACGAAATGACATTGATTGCTGGTCAGCAAGCGGTTAAAACCGTGGCTAAAAAATCCGTTTCTAACTTTAAGTTGAGAGAAGGAATGCCCATCGGTGCTAGAGTAACCTTGCGCAACAACCAAATGTATGAGTTCTTGTACAAATTAATCTCTGTCGCAATACCCCGTATTCGCGACTTTAGAGGCATCAACGACAAGAGCTTTGACGGACGTGGCAACTATACCTTAGGTGTTACTGAGCAAATCATCTTCCCTGAAATCGATTTGGACAAGATTCCAAACATCACTGGAATGGACATTACGTTTGTAACAAATGCCCAGACTGATGAAGAGGCCTTAGAATTATTGAAATTATTGGGGCTACCGTTCAAAAATCAAAATCAAGACTAAGACATGGCTAGAAAAGCAGTAATCGCACGCGAAAGAAAAAGAGAGCGCATGGTAAAGAAGTATGCCGCCTTACGCGCAGAGTTGAAAGCAAAAGGAGACTACGAAGCTCTGGACAAATTGCCCAAAAACTCTTCTAAGGTACGCCTTCACAACCGTTGCCGTTTGACTGGACGTCCAAAAGGATACATGCGTCAATTTGGCATCTCTCGTGTAACATTTAGAGAAATGGCTTTGAAAGGATTAATTCCTGGCATCACCAAAGCAAGCTGGTAAGCAATCCGTTGCCACTAGCACAACCGTTCGACGAAAGTCGACAACTAATTCATAATTTATAAATCAGTAATTACATCCCTCTCAAGGATAATGATTGCGATTAAAACAGAAAGTATGGCACTTACTGATCCCATTGCGGACTACCTAACCCGTATTCGCAATGCCCAGATGGCTGGACATCGTATTGTTACTATTCCTGCATCTAACTTGAAAAAAAGCATTACCGAGATCTTGTACAACCAAGGATATATCCTAAAATACAAGTTCGAAGATACTGCCAACAACCAAGGGCAAATCTTGATCGCCTTGAAATACGACCAAGACAGCAAAAAACCAGTGATCAAGAAATTGAAAAGAATTTCTCGTCCTGGTTTGAGACAATATGCAAAAGCTTCTGAGCTTCCTAGCGTTATCAACGGTTTAGGAACTGCTGTGATCTCTACCTCTAAAGGTATTTTGACAGACAAAAAAGCAAGAAAAGAAAATGTTGGTGGTGAAGTTCTGTTCTACATCTACTAAAACTAGTAGTGTTTTAAGTTAGTACAAACGAGACCGTAATAATTAAAATAAATTCAAATGTCAAGAATAGGAAAAGCTCCGATCGACCTACCAGCTGGAGTAGAATTTAAAATTGACAACAATGTTGTAACCGTAAAAGGACCAAAAGGAACTTTGACACAGAAAATTGAATCTGACGGTATCGACGCTTCCATCGAGGATGGACAAATTGTTGTCACCAGAGCAACAGAGCAAAAACGCCACAAAGCAATGCACGGTTTGTACCGTCAGTTAATTGCTAACATGGTAGAAGGTGTTACTAAAGGCTTCACCATTGATTTGGAATTACACGGTATTGGTTACCGTGCCCAAAATACTGGTCAACTCTTAGAATTGGCCCTCGGTTATTCTCACCCGATTATGTTTGCTATTCCCGACGAGGTGAAATTGGAAACAGAAACGGTAAAAGGAAAAGCCCCAGCGATCAAACTAACCAGTATCGACAAGCAATTGGTTGGACAAATTGCTGCTAAGATTCGCGCATTCCGCAAAGTAGAGCCTTACAAAGGTAAAGGGGTACACTTCAAAGGCGAGGAAATCCGCAGAAAAGCTGGTAAGACGGCTGCTAAATAATCTAGTTAGATAACACGCTCTTAAATATAAAATTAATCATGAGTTCTAAGACACTAACCAGACGTCAGAAAGTTCACAAACGTATCAGAAAAACCATTACTGGTACGGCTCAGAAACCTCGTCTGTCTGTATATAGAAGCAACAGTGCTATTTATGCACAGTTGATCGACGATACTACCGCTACTACACTAGTTGCCGCTTCTTCTAAAGATAAATCTATCGAGAAAGGCACCAAATCAGAGCAAGCAAGAGCAGTAGGTCGTTTGTTGGCCACCCGCGCTATAGAAGCTGGCATTAACAATGCAGTATTTGACCGTAGCGGGTACATCTACCACGGACGCATCAAAGCTTTGGCTGAAGGCGCTCGCGGAGAGAAAAAAGAAGATGGAACCAACGAATTGTTACAATTCTAAATTAAAACGAAATGGCAAAAAAGAGAAATAATAGAGTAAAATCCAACGAATCCGACATGAAGGAAAAGTTGGTAACGCTAAACCGTGTTGCTAAAGTAACCAAAGGTGGTCGTACATTTAGTTTTGCAGCAATCGTTGTAGTTGGTGACGGAAAAGGCACCGTAGGCCACGGTCTAGGTAAAGCAAGAGAAGTAGCTAGTGCCATCACTAAAGCCGCGGACGACGCTAAGAAAAACACCATCAAAGTACCTGTTTATAAAGGAACGATCCCCCATGCACAGCACGGGCGTTTTGGAGCAGGGAAAGTATTGATCAAGCCTGCCGCAGATGGTACAGGAGTTATCGCTGGTGGTGCTATGCGCGCCGTTTTAGAGGTAGCTGGTGTACACAACGTATTGGCTAAATCTTTGGGTAGTTCTAATCCTCACAACGTAATCAAAGCAACCATCGACGCGTTGGGCAAATTGCGCTCTCCATTAGATATTGCGAAGAAAAGAGGCATTTCCTTGGAAAAAGTTTTTGAGGGCTAATCTTTAAATAAAATTAAAAATGGCTAAAATTAAAATCACTCAAGTGAAAAGCGTTATTGACCGCTCTAAGCGCCAAAAAGCAACGATGAAAGCGTTGGGTTTGCGCAAAATGAACCAAACGGTAGAGCACGATGGTACGCCTCAAATCTTGGGCATGGTAGATAAAGTTAAACACTTAGTAACGGTAGAAGAAGCATAAGCAACTCCTGTTATTGTGTTATTTATAATTATAATTGTTGGTCGTGACCAATAAGATAATTCCAAAACAATGAAACTTAATAATTTAAAACCTGCTAAAGGTTCTGTCAAAAATAGAAAGCGCATCGCACGCGGGGTAGGAGCTGGTAGTGGCCGTACGGCTACTAGAGGGCACAAAGGAGCAAAATCTCGCTCTGGTTACTCTAACGCTCGTTATTTCCAAGGAGGTCAAATGCCTCTACAGAAATTGGTTCCCAAGCGCGGATTCAAGAATACCCACCGCCGTTACCAATCTGGACGCCCTGCCGAGCATGTAGTGATCAGCTTAACACAATTGGCTTACTTTGCAGATAAAGCAAACACCAACGAAATTACACCTGCTTTGTTCCACGAACACGGTGTAGTTGGTAAAGATGTTTCCTACAAAGTATTGAACACAGGCGAATTGAACAAAGGCTTAGAGGTAACGGCACACCGTTTTTCTGCCAGCGCTAAAAAAGCAATTCGAGATGCAGGTGGTAAAACGTTCTTGCTCTACAAATTGAATACCTTACAAGGTATTGCACAGGTAGCAGGTACCGATACCATCGACTTAGCGTTGATGCGCAAGCACTTTGACCACATCGGCGAAGACGATATGGTACACATTGTAGCAGAAGGCAGCATCTCTACAAAGCTAACTTTGAAAGTCAACAAAATTTCTGAAGAAGCCAAACAACAAGTAGAAGCCTTAGGCGGTACGGTTGAACTGGTTTAGAACGATAGAATTGGAAAAGTGATCGTGCTTTTCCAATTTTTTTCTTTCCCTTCGTATAATTCCTGTTTTGTACAGCGAGTATAAACGCCAGCCCCATCGGTTGTCGTTTCGCTGCGTTGGTGCGAAACGTTCCTAATAACACATCAAGACAATGAACGGTCTAATCAAAAAAATCCAAGACATTTGGGCAATTGAGGACTTGCGCAACCGCATCCTTATTACCATCGGATTTCTTGCAGTTTATCGCTTTGGTAGTTTTGTCATCTTGCCTGGTATCGATTCCGAAGGCTTGAAAAATGCCTTTGGCAGTGGTGGCGGACTTATCGACATGCTAAATGCCTTTACAGGTGGTTCTTTCTTCAAAGCAGCCGTGTTTGCTTTGGGAATTATGCCTTACATCTCTGCTTCGATTATCGTGCAGCTGTTGGGTTTTGCCATTCCTTATTTTCAAAAATTGCAGAAAGACGGCGAGAATGGCCAACGCAAGTTGAACCAAATTACTAGAGTAATCACTATTGCCATTACCATTGTACAAGGTTCTGCTTATTTAGGCTACATCAATGGCTTAGGCCCCGGTGTCATCGTTCCTGGAATCCCTCCTACGGTATTCTGGTTGTCTAACATCATTATTCTAACAGCGGGTACCATCTTCTGTATGTGGTTGGGAGAGCGTATTACGGATAAAGGTGTTGGTAACGGTATCTCTTTGTTGATTACAGCGGGTATTATTGCCGCATTGCCTGGCGCTTTTATGAGCGAGTTCCAAATCAAGTTGGGAGGTGGTCAGTTGATCATCTTCATCATTGAAATGGCTTTGTTTGTAGCAGTAGTTATGGCAAGTGTCGCCTTAGTACAAGCCGTACGGAAAATCAAAATTCAATTTGCCAAGCACATGGTTGGGCGCAGCAACCTCAACGAGTTGGGAACAGAACGTGATTATTTGCCTATTAAATTGAATGCTGCTGGGGTAATGCCGATCATCTTTGCACAAGCATTGATGTTTGCTCCTGGAGCTATTGCCGCTGCTGTAGACAGCGATGCTCAAGTATGGAGAGATCTAGCAGACTTTACTTCTGTATTATACAATGTTGTCTTCTTTTTACTCGTTGTTATTTTTACTTACGTCTATACCGCATTGATTGTAAATCCACAACAGTACGCCGACCACCTGAAGCGTCAAAATGCGTTTATTCCTGGTGTAAAGCAAGGCAACGAAACGGCAGAATACATTGATGAAGTAACAACACTCATTACACTTCCTGGTTCTATTGCATTGGGTTTAATCTCTATTATTCCTGGTTTGGCAATGGCTGCCAGCATTACTTCTAACCCCAACTTCGCTATCTTCTACGGAGGTACTTCTCTATTGATCTTAGTAGCCGTGGTTCTAGACACCTTGCAGCAAATCGACGGTCATTTGTCTATGCACGGGTACGATGTTAGAAAAATAAAAGGAAGAACAAGAACAGCTGACAACATTGATGTTGACAGCATATCTTAGAAAATAAGCGCAGTCAACCAACAAATAAAACCTAAGAAAGCCAAGCTGTTGAAATAACACCTTGAAAATTAGGTAATTTCATTTAAAAGTTAGATATTTGCAGTCCGAAAAGAAAATCGAATGGCCAAACAAGAATTAATCCGTCAAGACGGAACCATTGAAGAAGCATTGTCCAATGCTATGTTTAGAGTTAAGTTGGAGAACGACCATATTATTGTTGCGACAATATCTGGTAAAATGCGTATGAACTACATCCGTATCCTCCCTGGCGATAAAGTAGCGGTGGAAATGTCTCCTTATGATTTGTCGAGAGGACGTATTATATATCGTTACAAGTAAACAATAAATTATCATGAAAGTAAGACCATCAGTAAAGAAGCGTTCGGCCGATTGTAAGATCGTGCGCAGACATGGCAAAGTATACATTATCAACAAGAAAAATCCTAAGTTCAAGCAACGTCAAGGATAATTATAGTAGCATAAATTTTTAATCATTAGATATGGCTCGTATTGCAGGGGTAGATTTGCCCAAGAATAAGAGAGGTGTCATTGGCCTGACCTATATTTATGGAATAGGGTCGACATCGGCAAAAGAAATTTTGTCAAAAGCGGATATAGATCCGAGTATCAAGGTTAAAGATTGGAACGATGCCAATATCAAAAGCATTCGCCAAATCTTAGCCGATTCTTATACCGTAGAAGGTCAATTGCGCACAGAAATCCAGTTGAACATCAAGCGTCTTATGGATATTGCTTGTTACCGAGGATTGCGCCACAGAAAAGGTTTGCCTCTACGCGGACAACGCACACAGACCAACGCCCGTACCCGTAAAGGTAAGCGTAAGACTGTTGCGAACAAGAAGAAAGCAGGTAAATAATAAGTAACAACACTGACTAATATAGTTATGGCAAAGTCTAAAAAAGTAAAAAAGAAGAACGTAAAAGTGGAGCCACAAGGACAGGCCCACATCCGCGCTTCCTTCAACAACATTATCATTACCTTGACCAACAACGCAGGACAGGCCATTTCTTGGGCTTCTGCTGGTAAAGCTGGTTTCAGAGGTTCTAAGAAAAACACGCCTTATGCTGCCCAAATCGCTGCTACTGACGCTGCGAAAGAAGCGTACGACTGTGGGTTGAGAAGCGTAACGGTTTACGTAAAAGGTCCAGGTTCTGGACGTGAGGCAGCGATTCGCGCCATTGATGCCGCTGGTATCAAAGTAACCACTATTTTGGATGTGACTCCGATGCCCCACAATGGTTGTCGTCCACCCAAAAAACGTAGAGTTTAATTCTACGATCATCTAAATTAGCTGCAAATGCCCTTCTATTGATGGGATTGGTAGTTGTAGCAGAATAACATCATCAGTTGTAAATGCCCTTCTATTGACGGGATTGGTAGTTGCAACACAAAGTTAAACAAACAAATGGCAAGGTACAGAGGACCTAAATCAAAGAAAGCCAGAGCGCTAGGCGAAGCAATCTTCGGTTACGACAAAGTTTTTGAAAAGAAAAAATACGGACCTGGACAACACGGGCCGTCTAAGAGACGCCGACAAAAGTCGGATTATGCCATCCAGTTGATGGAGAAGCAAAAAGCTAAATACACGTATGGTGTACTAGAGCGCCAATTCCGCAAAATGTTTGACAAAGCCAGCCGTCAGGATGGTAAAACAGGTGAAAACCTGTTCAAACTATTGGAAGCTCGTTTAGACAATGTTGTATTCCGCATGGGGATCGCTCCAACTCGTAGAGCCGCTCGCCAGTTAGTATCCCACAAACACATCGCTGTAAACGGCTTTGTTACTAATATTCCTTCTTGCATCTTGCGACCAGGTGACGTGGTTCAAGTGCGTGGTAAATCTCAAGGCAAGGAAGTAATTCTTGATTCCTTGGCATCTAATGCTTCAAACGTTCGTAAATTCCCATGGTTGGAATGGAACGGCGATAAGATGGAAGGCGTGTTTATTCAAACACCAAACAGAGAAGAAATTCCAGAGAAAATTAACGAGCAGCTCATCGTTGAGTTGTACTCTAAATAATAAGCAAGTTGCTTTTATGATAGCGATTTTAGGACTTCGACTGACGAAGTCCTAAAAGCGTTTAAGGCAAATGCCCCTTGATCAAGAAATTCTCAACCATCAGATACGATTAATCTTATGAGTTTATTAAACTTTCAGAAGCCAGACAAAATTTTGCTTAAAAAAGCAGACGATTTTGAAGGGCAATTTGAATTCCGACCATTAGAGCCAGGTTTTGGTCAAACTATTGGTAACTCCTTGCGCCGCGTCTTGTTGTCTTCTTTAGAAGGCTACGCCATTTCTGCGGTACGCATTCGTGGTGTCGACCACGAGTTTTCTTCTATCAAAGGAGTAGTAGAAGACGTAGTCGACATTATTCTCAATCTCAAACAGGTGCGGTTGAAGTACTTGCTAGATGGAGAAATTGATGGTTCAGAAACCATCTATGCTACAATTAGCGGTAAAAATGTATTGACTGCGGGCGATTTGACCGCAGATGCTACCGCGTTTGACGTTACTAATCCCGATTTGGTTATTTGTAACATGGAACCTTCCGTTACTTTAGAAATCGAATTGAGCATTACTAAAGGTAGAGGTTATGTTTCGGCAGAAGAAAACTTACCCAAAGATGCCCCTATCGGTTACATCCCAATCGATGCCATCTACACGCCCATCAAAAATGTAAAATACGCGGTTTCTAGTAGCCGTGTAGGACAACATACGGATTACGAAAAGTTGACCATAGATCTTAAAACGGATGGTACAATACATCCTGA
>CAYUZF010000097.1:0-3357 GCA_964449615.1 uncultured Aureispira sp. | reverse complement strand
TCTAAAATTCTAATTCAACACTTGATGTTGATTTCTGATGAGAACATTACGTTTGACGACGAAGCTAGAAAAGAAGACAACATCGTCGACGAGCATATTCTACACATGCGCAAACTCCTCAAAACTTCTTTGGAAGATTTGGATCTGTCTGTGCGCGCTTACAACTGTCTAAAAGCGGCTAAGATCAACTCTTTGGCGGATTTAGTACACTACGAAACACATGAGTTGTTGAAGTTCCGTAACTTTGGTAAGAAATCTTTGGTAGAAATCGAAGAACTCTTGGTAGAGAAGAACTTATCGTTTGGTATGGATTTGTCAAAATACAAACTAGACGAAGAATAAAATATCCTTATTATAAAATTTGCAGTAACGGAAACCGCTTTGATAGCAAGGGAGTATGTGCTGCGAAGCAAAATTAATTGTCAATCATGAGACACGGTAAAAAGTTTAACCACCTAAGTAGAAAAAAAGGCCACCGCAAAGCCTTATTAAAAAATATGTCTATTGCTTTGATCGAGCACAAGCGCATTCGCACGACTGTTGCTAAAGCAAAAGCGTTGCGCAAATACTTCGAGCCTTTGGTAACGAGAGCTGTACGCGTTTCTAAGTCAGAAACAATTGGCGAAGCTACCCACCACAGACGGGCGGTATTTAGCCACTTGCAGGACAAAGAAGCTGTAAAGACTTTGTTTGGTGAGATCGCAATGAAAGTAGGCGATCGTCCAGGTGGTTATTTGCGTATCTTGCGCACTGGTTTCCGTCAAAACGATGCCGCTGAAATGTGCATCATTGAGTTGGTCGATTTCAACGAAGACGCTCTAGAAACAAAAACCGTTAAGAAAAAACGTACTCGTCGTAGTAGAAGAAGAAGGTCTTCTGACGATACCAATACAGCAGTGGCAACGCCTGATAGCGAAGATTCTGTTGCAGACAATTCATCTAACGAAGAGGAAGAATAAATTCCTCCGCTGTTATGAACCACAAATCATTCCGAACCTCGTTGTTCGGAATGATTTTTTTTTATCCCACTTAGCTGGACTTTTTCTTCAAACTACATGCGGACTTGGATCATACATTTGCACAATTGGCTGCGCCGACGATTAGGCGCTGATTTGGACGACAAACTCAAGCATTATTTTTTGTCGGGAGCCTACAAATCTGTGTTGATGCAGGGGGCCATTGCCTTGTTGACTTTTGGCACAGCGCTGTTTATTGCACGGGTGACGGGGGAACGAGGGTTTGGGGTTTACACCACGGTTTTTACTTGGGTAGCTATTGTGAGTGTGGGCGCAACATTGGGCTTAGACGACTTGGCGCTGAAGCAATTGCCTATTTATCAAGAAAACAAGCAGCCCGCCCTAATTCGCGGCTTGCTGCGCTGGTCAAATAGCTGGGGACTCCTAGCAGGAGTGGGGGCGGCTTTGCTACTGCTTTTGCTAGCAGCCAAGAGCAACATCAATGGATTGAGCAACTACTGGGAGTATTATCTGTGGGCAGTGTGGGTGGTTCCTCTCTTTGTGTTGATGCACATCAATCAAGCTAGTCTACGTGCATTGGGCTTTATGGGGTGGGGACAAATTGCCGAGAAAGTGGTGCAGCCATTGGCCTTTTTTGTCTTGTTGTTAATTTTTTGGGGGGTGTATGGGGCTGCGTTAAGCGATAAAGAGGCAGTGGTTGCGCGGACAGGTTCTTTTGTAGTGACGGTGTTGGTTGCCCTATATTTGTTGTACAAAGTTTGGAAACCTTATCGACAAACAAATTCTCAACAAGAACGCCGTTTGTGGTGGGGCAGCAGCCGTTATTTTGCGTTCACTTCTTTGTTGTACATTATTAATACGCGGATAGATATTGTATTGTTAAGCTTTTACAACGTATCAGAAGCAGAAATTGCTTACTACAATGCTGCGCTAAAGCTCTCTGATATGGCGCTGATTCCCTTTGCCGTTTTGTACACTGTGACGGCGCCTATGTTTTCTAAGCTTTATGCAGCTGGGCGGCTAGACGATCTACAAGCCTTTTATACCAAAACTACACGGCTTTCTTTTTTGGTTATTGCAGCAATTTTATTGGTCTTAGTGTTAGGGGGGCAGTGGTTTTTGGCTTGGTTTGGCGAAAGCTTTGTACAGGGCTACCCTATTTTGTTGATTTTGTGTGGGGTAAAACTGTTGCATGTGTTTGTGGGACCAGCCAACTACTTAGTTATGATGATTGACTTGGAAAAGGAGGCGACTTGGATCTTACTGGCGAGTGTTTTGTTGACGGTTGTGCTGCACCGTTTCTTAATTCCGTCTTATGCAGGGGTAGGGGCGGCATGGGCAACTTTCCTCGGTTTGCTGTTGTTTGAACTATTGCTCATTGGACTGACGTATTCTAAAAGCGGCATTTTGCCTACTATACTGGGACGTCGCAACAAGTAATCGTACAAAAGTTAGGAACAATTTCCACTAAAATACTGTACCTTTGGCGCATCGTTAATGTTACTACGCAGACACACACACACTATGGAATTACTTTTACCATTTTTTTTATTGGTTATTGGCTTTGTTTTATTGATAAAAGGAGCAGATTTTTTAGTAGATGGGGCTTCGGCAGTTGCTAAGAAATTTGATATTTCTGATATTATCATTGGATTGACCATTGTTTCTTTTGGAACTTCGGCTCCCGAATTGGTCGTAAATATTGCAGCGGCTTGGAGTGGTAAACACGAAATGATTATTGGCAATGTATTAGGTTCCAATATTTTTAATACCTGTTTGATAATTGGAGTAGCGGGGGTAATTTATCCGTTAGCTGTACAAAAGGCAACGGTATTAAAAGAATTGCCTTTTTCTATTGCAATTGTAGTGCTGATGTTCATTTTAGCGAACGATGCACTGACCACAGGCGCAGAAAATCGTATTTCGCACATCGATGGCTTTTTATTTTTGGCACTTTTTGTTGGCTTTCTATATTATGTGTATGAAAGTTCTAAGAACAAAGACGTAGCTGGGGTAGAGGAAGAAGTAGATGCGATTGAAACAATGCCAGGAGGTAAAAGTGCCTTGTTTGTAATTGGTGGAATGATTGGGCTGGTATTTGGAGGGCATTTGGTTTTGGAAAATGCTGTAAAATTCGCCCAGTATTTTGGAATGACCGAGCGCGTTATTGGGCTAACAGTAATTGCCATAGGAACCTCTCTACCTGAACTAGCGACTTCGGTAGTAGCAGCTTTAAAGAAGAACAGCGACATTGCAGTAGGAAATGTAGTAGGTTCTAATATTTTTAACGTTTTGTTGGTATTGGGAGCGAGTGCAGCGATTGCACCCACCCCCATTGTCTACGATACAGCGGCTAATTTTGACATTTATTTTTTATTGG
>CAYUZF010000096.1:12435-18011 GCA_964449615.1 uncultured Aureispira sp. | reverse complement strand
TTGTTGTTGGACGATTATTTATCGGTGATTGAAATTGTCAATCCCATGCACCGCCTTTGGAGCGATGGCCGCTGGAACAAACTCACGTTAGCACATGGGTGCTACTGGGGCAAATGTTCTTTTTGCGATGTGTCGCTGGATTACATTCAACGCTACGAACCTGTAACGGCAAGCTTGCTTTGTGACCGTATAGAAACTATTATTGCCCAGACGGGGCAGCACGGCTTTCACTTTGTCGATGAGGCCGCCCCGCCCGCCTTGATGCGTGATTTGGCCATCGAGATCATTCGCCGAGAATTGACCGTGGTGTGGTGGACCAACATTCGGTTTGAGAAGAGCTTTACCCCAGATTTGTGCCGCTTGCTCAAAGCTTCGGGCTGTATTGCGGTGTCGGGAGGCTTAGAAGTGGCTTCCGATCGTTTGTTGGCGCTGATGAAAAAAGGCGTCACGGTGGCGCAGGTCGCCCGCGTGGCGGCGGCTTTTACCAAGGCGGATATTATGGTACATGCTTATCTGATGTACGGTTTTCCCACAGAGACGGCGCAGGAAACCATCGACTCTTTGGAGTTGGTGCGGCAGTTGTTGGAGGCGGGCGTGGTTCAATCGGGGTTTTGGCACCAATTTGCCATGACGGCGCACAGCCCTGTAGGTTTAGCCCCCGAAGAATACCAAGTGCAGGCCGTTGGCCCTGATTTTGGTGGTTTTGCAGAAAATGATCTATTTCACGAAGATCCTACAGGCGCGCAGCACGAACAATTTTCGGACGGTCTAAAACAGGCGTTGTTCAATTACATGCACGGCGCAGGCTTTGATTGGCCGCTGGGCGAGTGGTTTGAGCAGGATGTTCCAAGTACCAGCGTAGCGCCTGATTTTGTAGCGCGGGCGTTGGCCGAACCCGCTAGCCCCTGGCGCAAAAATGCACGGGTGTTGTGGCTCAATGCCTTGCCCACCATTTGCGAAAGCGAAACGGGCGCGTTTCTACAAGCACAGGGAAAACAACACCGTTGGCGAGCAGCTATGCCTTTGCCCATTGCCGAAGTATTGGCCGTGCAGTTGGCAAAAGCCCATCCTGAACAAGCTCCTAGCTATACCGTGCAGCAGTGGAGCCGCGATTTGGAACGCAGTGGAGTGGGCAGTTTGCAGGAATTGAAAAATTCCTACCTTTGGGAGCTTCTAGTCGAAGGCGGTTTGTTGATTGTGTAGAGCAAGCACTTTTAGATAAATTCTTAATAAAAATACAGAACACAAAATATGCAAATTAAAGAATTACAGCCCCAAGCCTTGTGGAAGAATTTTGCCGACCTCAATGCGGTGCCGCGCGCCTCTAAAAAAGAAGAGGCAGTGATCGCTTTCGCTAAAAATTTTGGGGAGAACTTGGGTTTAGAAACCAAAGTAGATGCCGTAGGCAATGTTATCATAAAAAAACCAGCGACCAAAGGCTTGGAAGAGCGTCCTGTGATCGCCTTGCAAAGCCATTTGGATATGGTGCATCAGAAAAATGCCGATACAGATTTTGATTTTGAGACGCAAGGGATTGATATGTACGTAGAAGGCGATTGGGTGCGCGCAAAGGGAACTACGCTCGGCGCAGACAACGGCATTGGAGTTGCCGCCATCATGGCGCTGTTGGAATCCGATGATATTCCGCATCCGCGCTTAGAAGCGCTGTTTACCATCGACGAGGAAACAGGCATGACGGGGGCGATGGGCTTGGTCGGTGGTTTGTTGGAAGCCGATATTTTGCTCAATTTGGATACCGAAGAGGACGACGAATTGACGGTGGGTTGTGCAGGAGGCGTGGATGTAACGGCAACGGGAGCGTACGAAGAAGAGGCGTTGCCCGATGGCTACACTGGCTACCGACTTACGATAAAAGGCCTACAAGGCGGCCACTCTGGCATGGACATACACATCGGTCGCGGCAATGCTAATAAATTACTCAACCGCCTGTTGTATGAATTGAACAAGCAATTGCACGTGCGTTTGGTGCGTTTTGATGGGGGGAGCTTGCGCAATGCCATTCCTAGAGAGGCCAGCGCGACCATTGCGTTGCGCACGGCCAACGAAGCGGCGTTGCAAACAGCGTTGGAAGATTGGAAAGCTATTTTGACCAAAGAATACAAAACAACAGATCCCGATTTTGAATTGTTGTTGGAGACCAACGTGGCGGTAGAACGGGTGGCCAACGAAGCGTTTCAAAAGCGTTTTGTGGCGGGCTTGTACGCTTGCCCCAATGGCATTTACCGCATGAGTGCGGACATGGACGATTTGGTACAAACTTCCAACAATCTAGCGCGGGTGGAGCTGGGCGATGGCAAGTATAAAGTGTTGTGCTTGACGCGTTCGGCTGTGGACAGCGAAAAACAAGACCACGCCAATATGTTGCGCTTGATTTTCGAAACCATGGGCGCAGAAGTGACGCAGGATGGGACTTACCCGGGCTGGACGCCCAACTTAGAGGCCAAGATTATCAAAACGATGCAGACGATCTACCGCGATTTGTTTGACGAGGAGCCGCATGTTTTTGCAGGGCACGGAGGGCTGGAATGTGGCTTGATTGGGAAAAATTATCCCGGTATGGAAATGATTTCCTTCGGTCCGAACATTCGCGGAGCGCATTCCCCTGACGAGCGGGTGCAAATCAGCTCGGTACAGAAATTTTGGCACTTTTTACTCACTACGTTGGAACGGGTGGCGTAGGTAAGTGCGTAGACAGCAAGTAGGTAAGGGGCAACGCCTCGACTTCACTCGGCGATCTTGCTCCTTACCTGCTACTGGTTTTCTTGGCGTTCTTCTTGGCGTTCTTCGCGTTTTTCTTGGCGTTCTTCGCGCCGCTCTTGGCGTTCTTCTTGGCGTTCTTCGCGTTTTTCTTCTTTTGTTTTGGGCGTGCCGTCTACGTTTTCGTATTCGACCGAATCGTCGAGTTGGTACTGGAATGCCTGAATGTAGGCATTGCGCAGGGCGTTGACAATGGTAGTCCAAATTTCGGTATTCACATCCCCCAAATCGCCGCTCAAAGGAATTTTGGTTGCCAATTGTTGTTCTTTCTGATTTTCAAAAAGCTCTTTGATGCCTTCGGAAAAGAATTCTTTGAACCACTGGCCGACTTTTCGGTTTTCCTCTTTCCAACTAAAAATCAGCATATCTTTGATAAGGGGTTTGATGTAGCCTTCAAATTCTCCTTTTTTCATCGCCATTTCGCTATAAACGCTGATGCTGCCTTTTTCGAACGTCATGCCTGTAAAATGTTCGGCAATTTTATTGAACTTGGTCAGTTGCGCTTTTTCAAATTTTAGATTGTAATCAAAATCAGGAATTTGTTGCAGCAACATGGCTCGAGCTGTAAGCGTCAATTGCCCGCCGTAGCCTGGCATATTGGCGGAAGCTTTGACCGTACTTGGCAGGGCAGGGTCGTCCGCAGAAACGGTGTTTTGGATGTTGGTGATTTGGAGATCCAGATCGGCCAAAGAGATGTTGGTATTGGTGGCAGAAAGCAAATTGACCAATTCTACTTGGCTGTTTTCTATAACAAAACGGTTGATTTTGATCGGCAACAAATCCTTGACCAGTTGCGTCCAATCTTCTTCGGTTCCCGTTTGCTGCTTGTTTTCATCTTCGCTAAAGGAAAAATTAACAGTGGCATCGTACACGACGACTTCGCCCACAATATGCCCCTTCCACAGCGCTTTCCACTGTATGGATAAATCGATTTCTCGAATGTCTACAAAGGGTTCTTCTACTTCCGTATTTATTTTTACAATGTTGACATCTTTAATTTGGTAAGCGCCTCGCCAGAGCGATAAATCTACATCGTCTACCTGTCCGCGGTAATCTTCTAGTTGGTTGAGTACTTTGTTGTTGAGGTACCATTTTACAATAGATGGCAACGCTATGCGAAGGGCGATTAAGAAGATTAAGATGCCTAATAGCCAGTAACCAATTTTTCTTTTTTTAAATGCCATACTGTTGAAGGAGTGTTGGGGGATTTGGGAAAATAAATGAAGGTAGTTGTAATAGATGGGGCATTGACAGCCAGTTGAAGAATGCTGTTGGTATAACAAATAGAGTGGGTAGAAAGGTTTTAGGAATGTACTTAAAAGCTGTTTTTGGGCACAGCCGTGGCGGGGCGTAAAAATGATCATTTGAAGGAGAGGCTGTATAAAGAAAGCTACAGGTTGGCTATTCTGCTTATAAAGCGCTAACTTAGTCGATAGATTTTATTGGGCGTCTCCCACCAAGATTAAAATTTTATATTTCTCTACTAAAAAAAACATTATCAGCTTATGTTTGATTGGTTGAAACGATTATTTGTAACAGAAAAAAAAGAAGAAACTCCCATTCAAATAGAGCATTCTGTACATGATTTGAAAGTGGGGTATATTTTAGATTATAACTTAGAAAGCTGGGAGGTCTTGGCGTCTTATACCTATCGCTACAAAGGCCACGTAGCCAAAGAGTATAAAATTCGCTCCAGCAATAAAACGCTGTTTTTGAACGTCTCGGACAGCAATAGTTTGTTGTTGAGTATTAGCGAAGAAGCCAACATCAACAATGTGGATGCGGCCTTGCGCAGCAGTGTGTTGAACAACCAGCCACTAGCGCGCATTGATTGGAATGGGCAAACCTATTCGCTCAAAGAATCCTCTAAAGGGCAATTTACCGACGACCGTTTGCAAGATTGGGCCAGCTTTTCCAGTTGGGAATACGTCACCAACGACAACAAACAATTTGTCTACGTGTCGCGCTGGGAAGATGGTACGGTAGAGTGCTACACGGGGCGCTACTTGAAGGAGTTTGAAATTTCTAACATCTTAGCGAGTACTTGAAGGACACAGCAAGGCGGACAAAAGGGATGTGGCTGCGTGCTCCTGTTGATAGGTGCTATGGTGGCTTTGTTTGCGCTGCCCAATAGTTGCGAGGACAAACAGATCTATGCTGACCCCATTCAAACCTTGATTACCAAACACAAAGCTGCCCCTAATTTTACCATCTTGCTTTACGATATGGACAAGACGGGGGTGTTTAGCAAGTCTTACAAACAGCGCTTTCGCGTTCTCCAAGAGGAAAAAGGAAAAGTAGTGGCCACGGATACCGAGTGGTTTCCTGTAAACAACGCCCAATACAACCAACACGAGAGCAATATTGGAATGGAAGTAGCCGCCAAAGACGACAACAACCACATTAGACGCGTGGTAGGCCCGCCTGGTTACACCAATTATATCGGCAATCCAAAATACGGTTACTGGACAGAAGGAATCAACGATACGGTTGTGTTGGTCGAGCAACTGACCGATACGGCTGGTGTAGAAATGGGGCAAACTACTCTGTATAGTTATGATGGAAAATCTACGCTGTTGGTCAAGGGCGCGGTGCGTAGCGATTGGCAAAACTGGTCTAAACTGCCTGCGGATTTTTTAGTAGATACGGTTTATGCCCAAGTAAGCGCTTACCGCAAGGAGTTGGGCAGCCCTGAACAACAGGCGTTGGCAGAGCGCTATTATTGGCAATTTTTTCCCAATTACGAATACATCCGCACCCTGTTGCAATTGCCCACAGGCAGAATCAAATTAAAGGAA
>CAYUZF010000096.1:8914-12425 GCA_964449615.1 uncultured Aureispira sp. | reverse complement strand
GAGGCTTTTCTTATTACGGCATATTGCTGATGGGGGGCAACCGCCGATACGGTACCTACAGCACTTACACCCGAAGCAACAGCACAGGCCGTCGCTTTAGTCGCGGTGGTGGAGGCTATGGCAAATAAGCACTAGAAAGATCCAGTTATTAAGCACAGAAATTAGAACAAATGAAATATTATTTAGAAACGAGTTATTGGGGCGAGCCGTTTATTTACATGCTGGTTTGCTTTGCCTTGTTTTTGTTGGGAAAGGTGTTGTACCAATTGCTGCACCGTGGGGTAGATGTCGATGCGGAGATGGTCGACAAGGATAATTTGGCTTTTGCGTTCACGCAAGTGGGGTACTTTGTAGGCTTGTTGTTGGCGATTGCGGGAACGATGGCAGGCTCTGCGCACGAATCTTTACTGCACGATTTGATGTTGACGTTTGCTTATGGAACAGCGGCCATTGTATTGCTTAATGTGGCTATTATTGTGAATGATCGGGTTGTTTTCTCCGTATTAGAATTGAAGAAAAACATCGTGGAGCGCGGCAACGTGGCAGTAGGAATTGTGGAAGCGGGGAATTCCATTGCCAATGGGTTGATTATTTATGGGGTGTTGTCTATAGAAGCTGCAAGGGCATGGTTTGCCCTGGGATTTTGGATCGCTGCACAGTTGATTTTGATTGCGGTGGCGCTCGTTTACCGCCGTACTACGCCTTACGACGTGTTTAAGAAAATTTACACAGGCAATGCCGCCGTAGCCGTCGCGTTTGTAGGCTTTTTGGTGGCTATGGGAAATATTTTGCGCTTTGTGATTGAAAATGAGCATGAGAACGTGCTGGATTCAGCGGCGGCCATTGGTATCCAGTTGGGCGTGGCTTTGTTGGCCTTGCCCATTTTCCGCTGGCTCACCGACAAACTACTCTTGCCCAAACGCAGCATTACCGATGAGCTGGTCAATCAAGAAGTGCCCAATATCGGCGTTGGTTCAGCGCCTCTACCCTAATTACTATTTCGCTTTAGCGTCTGTTATGAAAGATAAAAAAAAGGCCTCGTTTATTTTGATGGCCGCTTTGTTTGCAACGGGCTTGTCGGGGATTGTTGCAGAATATGTATTGGCGACTTTGGCTACCTATTTTTTAGGAGATTCGGTGTTTCAATGGACAATGGTGCTGTCGCTAATGTTGTTCGCTATGGGTTTGGGCAGTCGGTTTAGCAAGCGCTTTGCATCCTTATCTCACTCAGCGCGCTCTTTGCCTACCTCATTATGCCTTACACCACGAGTTTGTGGTTGATTTTGTACGGTATGGCAGTGTTGATCGGCTTGCTCATCGGTATGGAAATCCCTCTAGTGACGCGCATCAACAACAACTACAAATCCTTGCGCACCAATATTTCGGGGGTCATGGAAAAGGATTATTACGGGAGTTTGTTTGGCGGGCTGTTTTTTGCATTCATTGGTATTCGCTATTTGGGCTTAACGTATACGCCTTTTGTGGTGGGCAGTGTCAATTTTTTAGTAGCGCTGCTGCTGTTTTATACCTTGCGAACGGCCATAGCTGCCGACCGTAGACGCCTCTTAGAGCTGGGCTTTGTAGGGACAGCACTTGTTTTGGGCATTGGCCTTTTTTTAGCCAAACCCATCGTACTCTACGGCGAGCAAAGCCGCTACCGCGAAAAAGTAGTGTTTACCAAACAAACCCCGTATCAAAAAATAACGGTAACCCAATGGCAAGGCGATTATTGGCTCTACCTCAATACGGGCAAGCAATTGAGTACTTTTGATGAGTGGTTGTACCACGAACCGCTGGTGCATCCCGCTATGCAATTGGCAAAATCGCACCGCTCGGTGTTGATTATGGGAGCTGGCGATGGTTGCGCCATTCGCGAGGTGCTGAAGTACGACGACGTAGGTCAAATCACCTTAGTAGACCTCGACCCTGCTATGACGGATATTGGTAAAAATCATCCCATCTTTCAACAACTCAACCAACGCGCTTACTTTTCGCCCAAACTCACGGTGGTGAACGCCGATGCTTTTAACTACTTGGAGCAACAAAAAGCTTTTTACGATGTCATTATTGCCGATTTTCCCGACCCCAAAAGTGTAGAAGTCAACCGACTGTACACCCGCGCTTTTTACGAATTGTGTTACCACCGCTTGCGGCCCAACGGCGTTTTTATTACCCAAGCAGCAAGCCCTTATTATACTACCAAAGCATTTAGAACCATCGAAAAAACAGTTCGAGCAGCGGGTTTTAATGCCGTGCCATTGCACAACCACATTTATACCTTTGGAGAGTGGGGTTGGGTGCTGGGCATGAAAGGGCCGCCCGTCGCAGCCATCAAAAATGCCCTGCAAAAACTGGAATTTAAAGATTTGCCTGTTCGTTGGATCAACCAAGAGAGTATGTTGATGATGACCTCTTTTGGAGGGGATTTGGTGCCTGTAGACCAAGAAGCGTTGGAAGTCAACACCTTACATAATCCCGTATTGTACCGCTATTACGCGGAGGGGAATTGGTCGTATTATTTTTAAGAGGAACGAACGGAACTGCTCTACAATACTTTTTGCAACTATGTGTTCTATTGGATTGTTTTTATAAAAAAAAACACTTCAGAAGGCTATTCTAGAAGTAATCATACACACAGAACAACCAATAGAGCAATGAGAAATTTATTGAGAGCGGTAGCGGCGGGCTACGGAGCTAAAAAATTGAGTGGTGGCCGTTGTGGCTGCATTGGAACTTTTCTTTTATTTATTTTACTCTACGTCTTACTAGGGCCTATTTTTAATATGTTTTAGCGAGAAGCAGAGCCGAAAGACGCTTTTATCTGGCTATGTGGTTATTCTCCAAAACAATTGATCTGCTGGTGTTGTACCTCCCTGTTTGGGCGTGCTGGTTGGTGCTGTTGGCACTACCAGAAGCGCTTTTGCAGGCCGACATTCCCCTGTGGGTTTGGGTAGTTTTTGTTTTGTGCATTGATGTGGGTCATGTTTGGAGTACGATTTTCAGAACGTATTTGGATAAAGAAGAATTTGCGCAGCACCGCCGTTTGCTGATTGGAGCGCCCATAGTCTGTTTTGTTGCCGTAGGGGCATTGGCGGGCTACTCCGAATTTGGATTCTGGCGGCTGCTGGCCTATTTGGCGCTGTTTCATTTTGTGAAACAACAATACGGTTTTTTGGCCTTGTACAAAGCCAAAGCGCGGGACTTTGGACAACGGAAAATCCTTTCTGATAAGGCGGTGCTGTATTGGGCAACGCTGTATCCTGTGCTGTATTGGCATTTGGCGGAAGGGCTGGATTTTAGTTGGTTTGTAACCGATGATTTTGTGGGCTTGCGCGCTTATTTGCCTGGCAGCTCGGCTTTCTGGGCAGGCTTCTTTCAGGTGGCCAATGCCGTCTATTGGGCGGTAATGCTGGGCTGGTTGATCGAAGAGCGTTGGCGGGCGGCACATTGGCAATGGGGCAAAGTGCTTTGGATGGGATGAGGGTTGCGAACATGTTCTATAACTGCTTTA
>CAYUZF010000096.1:5466-8904 GCA_964449615.1 uncultured Aureispira sp. | reverse complement strand
GAACCACCGCCATCAATTGGTATGGAGGAATTGTCTACTTCAATTCGGATTTGGCTTTTACGGTGACCAATGTAGTGGCGCACGGCCTGCCGTATTTGGCGCTAATGATCTATTACCAATACCACAAAAAGGGATTGCGGGAACAGCAGTTTACGGCTTGGTGGCGCTTAGTAGGGCTGATGATCCCCGTTGTTGTCTTTTTAGCTTTTGTAGAAGAATATTTTTGGGACATGCTCTTGTATGGAGAACGTCCTGACTTTTTTGGAGCTGTGTTGGCCTATCCTTTACCACTTTTGGAACAACCTTTAACCAAAGCATTAGCCTTTGCGCTTTTGGCTTTGCCCCAACTCACGCACTACATTATTGATGGGTTTATTTGGAAAGCCAACGATAGAAATCCTTATGTGCGAGCCGTATTTCGCTCTCCTTTAAAAGAGGCAACGTCTAGTTCTTAGCTTCTAAAATATTGATAACAAAAGTAATTCCGAACACCAACACACCCAATCCCGCAATCCACAAACCACTAATGCCCAAAATCAGCCCCGCAACAATCAACTGAATCATTACCCACACCAACGCCATAGTAACGGAGGAAGCCGCATCGTGCAAATAGGTCGTAATATTAACCACAAAACCAATAATATTAACAATGCCGCAGATGGTGAAAAGGACATACAAACCAATGGCATTAAAATAAAAAAGACCGATTATACAAGCGACCAAGCCCGCCAAATAGAGGAGACCAACGGCCAACGTTGTAAAAATAGCCGATATTCTATCTTGAGAAACCGCTGGCATCTTTTTGTTAGAACGACGTGCCGTTCTTGTTAGTCGAATAGCAAAACGCCAACGCTTTTTATACAAACGCCGCTGTTGGCGAACGCGTTTTTTGATTTTTTTTTGAACAGGGGGCTGCGTATAAAAAATAGCCGCTTGGCTGTTGGTACAGCAACAACTCCATACAAAAAACAAAGAAAGGATAAAACGGATCAAATTCACGATGGGTAAAAAATAGTTGATGAATAGGGGCATAAAAAGGCGGGCTGCATACGGCCGCAGTTCTCCATGTACATACGTTGCGCGAGCCATACTACTATAAACGACAACGTAAGGGCGTATCGCATACGCCCGCCTGCACGCGCTAATCCATAAGTCGCGCCTCCAAATAAAGAATCCAAATAAAGAAATAAAGTACCGCCGCCACAAATAATACCAAACCAAAAATCCACAACCAAGGCAAACCCAAGACCAAACCTGCAACAATAGGAGCAGGAATACTGAAGATACTGACGATCAGCAAGGAAATCAACGAACTAAAGTCGCCCAAGAAAATAATAAAGATACTAAAAATAAGGCCAATAACACTCCATAAAATAATACCAATAAACATTAGAATAGGCAGAATGCCAATGCCAAACGACACAAAAATACCGACCACCGAGCCAATAATATAGGCCAACATTAACAGGACAAATAACAAGCCGATTACAACAGTAGTACCCGTAGCTTGCTGGGTAGTTTGTTTAGGAGGAAGGACTTTTTTCTTTCTAAAGAGGCGAAACCGCTTCTTTTCTTTGCGTACTTGTTGCTTCTTTTTGATAGGGGGAACATCGTAGACCACCGCCGCTTGCAGAGGAGGCAAAAAGCAGCAAAAAATAGTGAGCAAAAGCAAGAACCAAGAGCGTTGAAAAACCATACTAGAAGAGGTTGGAATTAGTGAAGAATAGAGAAAACAGTGGGAATTATAGATAAACTACCACAAGACGCCCAAAAATGTTGTATTTTTTGCCCATGAACCGACGTGATTTTCTAAAATACAGCGCTTTGACGCTTAGTCCTGTTGTTTTAAAGGTCGCACACGAGGCCACTACCACGCAACACGCCAGCAGTTTTGAGCTAGAAATACTATCCGATGCCGCTGTCGGACACGTGCTTCGAGCAAGTAAAAACTACCCCCGCGGAAAGGAATACAACACCGACTATTTAATCGTAGGGGGAGGCATTGCGGGGCTTAGTGCCGCTTACGAATTGCGCAACGAGGATTTTTTGCTCTGTGAACTATCGGAGCGTCTAGGGGGCAGCTCGTCGGCCAATACACACCGCGACCAATATTTTGCACAAGGAGCGCACTACGATTTGGCCTACCCGAGCTATTATGGCAAAGCATTGTTGGAAGTGTTGTACGATTTAGAAGTCATTGATTACAATGCCGCTTTGGACACGTGGCAATTTGTAGATCGGCAATACCTGATCGCGCCCGACCGCGAAAGCAGAACGTTTGACCGTGGACAATTTCGCAGCGATGTCTTGCCCGAAGGCGCCAGCCGCGAGCGCCTGCGCACTTTGTTGTTGCCTTTTGTTGGTCAAATGCCCATGCCTACCACCAACATTGCACCCAAATGGCAGCATCTCAATACCCTTACCTTTGCCGAATTTTTAAAGCAACATGACCTTGTAGACGAAGCGTTATTGAAAGCAGTGGATTATGCGATGCGAGACGATTGGGGGGCACCCAGTACCGTGGTATCAGCTTTAGCGGGAGTGCATTATTATACCTGTAGGCCTTATTTTGAGCGCGACCCAGAATTGCTATCGCCGCCACAAGGCAACGCCTATTTTTCGCAGCGCTTTATTAGTCGCTTGCCGCAAAAACGCCTTTTGTCCCAACACTTGGTACAGCAGATTGAACGCCAGGCAACAGGAGATTTTATAGTTACCGTAGCCGATGTAAAAAACAACCGACAACAAACCATTCGCACCAAAAATATCATCTACGCAGCTCACAAACACGCCCTAAAATACGTCTACCCCGCCGGCTATCCCGCTTTCAAAGATACCACTTACAGCCCGTGGCTGACCATCAACGTAGTGTTAAATACAGCCAGCACTAAAAAATTGTATTGGCAAAACGAATACGTATCGGGCGACACGGCGTTCATGGGGTTTGTGGATTCTGCCGCCGTACCCTAACCGCCTACTACTGTTTTGCCCCCGAAGAACGCCAACAGTTGCTGCACTTAGAAGAACGAGCGCCCGCCCTAGTAGACCGCACCATCCAATATTTAGAAGAAGTTTTAAAAGAATCCATACGGCCACAAATAGAAAAAGTATACCTCAAAGCAATGGGCCACGCCATGCCCATCCCAAAACCGCATTTCTTACTCCAAAACCCCAACAAAGATGCCCTGCAAACAGGCATCGCCTACGCAGGGGTAGACAGTGGCCGCTTACCGCTGTTTTTTGAAGCCGCCGATTCAGGACTGCAAGCGGCTCGGCTGTTGCGAACGGGGCGTTAACGCGCTGCCCGAACATGCAACCAGCCCGCTTGTCGCCGCGTAGCCGATGTTAGGCGAAAGCCATACAGACCTTCCACCAAATGAGGCAGCACAACGGTAACTTTTCGCCCTTGCAACGACTGCGTTTGTAGCAATTGTCCAG
>CAYUZF010000096.1:0-5364 GCA_964449615.1 uncultured Aureispira sp. | reverse complement strand
ACGAAGTGGACGGGGATAAAAATGCAACTGGCTATTGGTGGTATAATTGAATACACTGTCGATAGGCGCGCCCCAAGTTTGGCCATCTGCGCCCAATGGGCGTTGGTACAAGTAATAACGGTCGCTGCCGAATAGCTGTTGGGAAATGGCGCTCAATTGCAGGCTATCAATCTGCAAACTGTCCAGCTTAGGATAAGCATTCACCACCCAATACCCACCTCCTGCAAGCGCTCGCGGCGCGTAGTCGGGCGCAACATGCAGGCGCGTCGCTACGATTTTAGTGCCTGAAGTTGGAACGCTTGCGCTGTAAAGCTGTAATTGAGCCGTATCCAGTACATACTGCCCTGCCGCAGTGGGAAAAAATGTTTGGCTGTAGCCTCCACCAACAGGTGCAGTGGAGCGCTGGCGGTAGGCGCTGCCATAAAGTTGCGCATGTTGATGGCCTGCACGGTCTTGCAAACGAGCAGTATTGGCATTGAATTGATAATAGTGCAGCGGTCGAGGAGCAACTTGCTCATAGTGTACCAAGTGTTGAGCAGCTTGCAAAACGGCTTCGGGTAAGGCTTCGCGCCAAACCACTACCTCGTCTATTTCCCCTCGAAACGTGCGTCCAAACCAATCCGCGTACCGCCCCAGCACCAAACCGCCCGTCCAATCCAGTGCAGGCAACGCCGCTCGAAAAACACTGGCTTTGCCATTTACAAACACCACCGCCGAATCGGGTGTAATTACCAACGCCACATGCGACCACACCTTCGGCTCGACCACCAAACCGCTGCGCCAATTCCAAGAGGCACCAGGCCATTGGAACAGCAATTCATTGTTGTCGTGCAGCAGCAGCCCTGCAGGCACACTGTCTACACTATGGGTCAACAAACCCGTTAGCGGCGCTTGCAAACTGTCGGGCTTGACCCAAGCGGCCAGCGTAAGCGTAGAAAATTGTGTTTGTAAAGCAGGCGTTTGTGCATAGGCAGTAGCATCGGGAAACCGCAGCGCAAAACCAGGAACCGTATCCACCCCACACAAGGCATCCACCTGTACAAAATTGGGCAATACCAACGTATCGCTGCCCGCCGCATCCGAAACAATCAACGTAACTGTATACTGGCCCGCTTGCGGAAAGACGACTTTAGGACGGGCAACTGTAGATTGGCTAGGCTGCCCCCCTGCAAATAGCCACTGCAAAGAAGCTCCCGAAGCAGCCGCACTCTGATCGACAAAATAAAAGGTATCGCGGGTACAAGCACTGTAGTTTTTGTCTACCGCAAGCTGTGCAACGGGGCGCTCCGAAGCGTAAAACGGCACTTCATAGACCGAGCGCGTGGTGCCGTTGCGCAAGCGTTGCCCGCCGTAGTCGGGAACCAATTGTACCGATTGGGTACGAGCGGGCAGTTGGTGGTTGTACAACAGCCATTGTGTAAGGCTATCATTGGTATAATAAACAGCGCGGCGCGTGCCGAGGTAAACACCGCCCAAACTCCCTTTTTGGTGTTCAATATTGGTACTATAAACACCATCCAAGTCAGGCGTCGTTCGGTTGCGCCAAGTCGTTCCCCCGTCAAAAGATTCAAAGACCTGTGCGCCATCCAAAATGGGTTGCCCCTCGTATTTAGAAACCCGCGCTGCCCAAAGATGCTGCGCATTGCGGGCATCTACAGTTAGGTCATAGCTTACCCAGCGGTCGTCGGGAACCAAACTGCTGTCGGGGGTAATGTTCGTCCAAGTGCGGCCGCTGTCTTGGCTGCGGTACAGCAAGCGTGCAGCTTGCAAGTCAGCGGGATGGTAATGCACGTAGCAAATACTAGGATCACTCCAAGCAATTTCTAAACTGCTCAACAAACCATCGCCAAAGTCGTGCAGCAACTCCCAAGAAATTCCATCGTCTTGACTGCGCCACAATTTATCAAACTCCGTGCTGTACAAGGTTCGGTAGGCGCGTGGATGAACCACCAAAGAGCCAGAAAAACCAACCGTCCGCGCCGCGTGGGGCAATTTGCCGAAAGGCTGGGTCACATTCGAAACCAAACGATCACCCGAAAGTTGGGTTTGGCCATAGTCCGAATAGACGCGCCGTTGCTCCACCGAATGCACATACCCCCGATAGTTGTCGCCGCCGTTGGTGGAGAGCCAGCCGTTTTGATAAACGTTGCTGTCTTTGAGTAGAGTGCCGTTGTGAAAAGTGCCACCCAGCAACACCGAACCCGCTTGACCGCCTGCGCCAAATCCCCAAAAGTCGGTGCCTTGAATGCCGTATTGCCGCGGCTCAAAACTTTGTCCATTGTTGTTAGAATAAAAAATCCCCCCATCACAAGCCACCCAAAGCCCCGTACTAGAAGGTTGTACATCGTGTATGTCTGCATGCACATAATTCGCTTTGCGCGATTCGTTCCACTGTGCAGGGCAGGAGAAGGACTGTGCGCCATCGCCCGATACCCACAGATTAATGCCCAAACCGAATCCGCATTGGTAGGCGACACGCCCAGCGCCAAATCGTAGTAATATTGCCCCCCATTACCCGTTCCATCAGCAAACCAGTGCAGCAAATTGGGATTGCTTGCCGTCAGGTAATTGGGCAAATGCGCCCCGCAACAACTGCTCGCCCAACTCTCGCCCGCATCGTTGCTCACATAAATGCCATACAAACCACTCCCAAAGCCCACTGCCCCCGCACACAGCGCATAAATGCGATTGGAATCCGCAGGCGAAACCGCAATTTCGGTACGGCGCTGCTCGTCCAATACCGTAGCAGGAACGGGCCAGCCGTTTGTTTTTTGAACAAATGTAGCGCCGTTGTCGGTAGATTTATAAAATTCGGTACGGTCGCCAACAGCGCGCACAGCATAGACCACCGCAGGCAAATAAGGGTGGCGTTCCAGTTCCTGCACGTTGCCCGTTAATACAGGCGTCCAAGAAGCGCCGCTGTTGGTACTGCGGAAAAGACCGTGGTTGGAAGCGACCAAAACCAAACTGCCAAACTGCGGATGTATGCTAATGTCGTTGATGGTATGAAAACGGTGGCGAAAAGCCGTATCGCCCATAATTGCCCACGTGTTGCCCCCATTGGTGGTTTTGTAAAGTTGCCCATCCAAATCCGAACCTGCGTAGACGGTATTTGCTTGGTTGGGATCAACCGCTAAAGCTCGAACGGTTGTGATGTTCTGATCGCGGGTAGTCAGCGTCCAATGTAGGCCGTTGTCTTGGCTGCGCCAAATCCCTGCGGTAGCCGTACCCGCATAAAGAACAGCGGGGTTGCTGGGCGCTAGGCGAACCGTGTAGACATGCGCTGCACCACAGGCATAAGAAGCGCTGGCAGCGTCTTTGTCAAAGTCGAACGGGCCGAGGGCACGCCAAGCGGGCAAGTTGCGCGCTTGGTTGGTGGTGTGCTGCTGCCAATAGCGGCATTGTTGGTCGCGGTAGTGGCGCTGCTCTTGGGCGTTCATGCCTTGCCAATAAGGCGCTCGTGCTAGTTGCCGTTTCCAGCGCTTGAAATACTGCGTGTGCTGGTTTTTCTCAAAGGGGTGTTGTTGATAATAAACATCAAAGGCTTGCTGAATTTGTTCCGCCTCGGCCGTTCCGCTGTAAAGCAATTGTACCCAAGTTGGTAGGTCAGGGCGCTGGGACAGGTAGGGGATTTGTGGGGCTTGCGCCAAAATGGTCGTTAGGGAAACGCAGCAGCAAAGGGTAACGATTAGACGCAGCATAAGAGCTTGATTTTGATGCAACAATCTTAGTTCTAAGATAAAAAAAACAACGCTATAAATTACGGCTTTTTCTCGAATTACAGGTGATTTTAGCGAAAGCGTCTTTACAAAAAAAGAAAATTTTCAATGAAAAACTTGCTTTTACGGATGCAATAGTCGAATATTGTGACTGTGTGGTCATTTTATGACTGCCTAGTCATTTTAATAAATAAATTAGCAAAATTATGCCCAGTGCTACTTTTGAGAAGTTAGCGGAAAGCAAACGAAACGCCTTTATTGCTGCTTTTTTGGAGGAGTTTGCGCAGAAGTCTTACGAAGAGGCTTCTATTTCTACTGTTGTAAAAAAGTTGGGTATTGCAAAGGGGTCGGTGTACCAGTATTTTGAGAATAAGATGGATTTGTTTTTATATCTAAAAAAACATTCCGAACAACAGAAAAGCCAACATGCTGCACGCGTAAATCGAGAAGACTACCCCGATTTTTGGGCGTATTTGCGGGTTTTGTACGAGCAGGGAATTGAGTTTGACGCTGCTTATCCGTTGGAAATGCGCTTTTTGTACAATTTGCAACAGCAACCTTCTAAGTTGTTAAAACCGATGCTGCAAGAGTGGCAGGCGCTTGGGGTGGCCATTTATACCCAAATGATGACACGAGAAATAGAACGGGGCGCTTTTCGGCAAGACCTTTTGCCCCAGGCATTGGCACATTTTATTTTGGCGGTAAGCGAGGGCATTAGTAAGCGTTTGATTGGACGCATAGACGTACAACTCGATGGTAAAGGGGGGCTTTTGAAAGAGGCGGATAAAGCGCACTTAATGCAGCTTGTGGACGAACAAATTATTTTATTGCGTGCTGCTTTTCAGCCTCTTTCAACCAAACATTGATACAACTAAGTGCTCTGTGGAGCTAAAACTATTCTTATGATTGCTGCAAAAAATTTGAGTTACCGTTATCCCAAGTCCAAAAAAGAGGTACTTAAACAACTAAACTTTGAAATTGCCAGTGGGGAAATTTTCGGTTTTCTAGGGCCTTCGGGTTCAGGTAAAAGCACGACCCAAAAAATTCTCTACAAGATTCTCACCAACTACACGGGGGAGGTTTTAATTGATGGAAAACCTTTACAAGCGCTCGGGCAAACCTACTATACCCGCGTAGGAGTGGGGTTTGAACTGCCCAACCACTACCTCAAATTGACCGCCCGAGAAAACTTGGCTCTATTTGCAGGGTTCTACCCGCCAGAGAACATTCAAAATGTAACGGCGTTGTTCGAGGCGGTGGGAATGGAGGATTCGATGGATATGCGCGTGGAGGAGTATTCTAAAGGAATGAAAATGCGGCTGAATTTTATTCGCTCCATCCTGCACAATCCCGATATTATTTTCTTTGATGAACCCACCTCTGGCTTAGACCCCATCAATGCCCATCGCATCAAGGAGTTGATTCGACAACTGCGCGAGCAGGGCAAAACTGTTTTTATTACTACCCACGATATGACGACCGCCGATGAGTTGTGTGACCGAGTGGCGTTTATTGTAGATGGAGAAATTGTATTGACCGAAAAACCATCGGTGCTCAAACATGCAAATGGTAAAAAGAAGGTGCGGGTGCAGAACAAGGGTTTGGGGTACCAAGAATTCGATTTGGCAGGAATCGGTCAGAACGG
>CAYUZF010000095.1:16540-18144 GCA_964449615.1 uncultured Aureispira sp. | reverse complement strand
CCTGCATTCAACACAATTCCAGCTACTTCAAATCCAATGCGGTGCAGCTCATCAATCAGGCTACCTTCGGAGTTGCTTTGAAAATAAGTGAGCGTACAAGCAGAAAACTGCGCTTGCAATGCTGGCCAAAAATCTTCAAACGATTGACTGCCATAAATATGAGGTTGGCGACGACCCAATAGATTGAGGTTGGGCCCATTGATAACAGCAATAGTCATACAACTTAAAATAAGAAAAATGATAGAAGTGGTGTATTAGGAAAGCAAGGGATAGAGTTGATGTTCTTGAATCCAAACCTGCATACCCGCTTGCGACAACACATCCACTAACAACCAACTGTTTTGTCGTTTTACGACCGCTACTGCGGTGCCACGCGGTAATTCTATGGCTCTAGGCGGACTTTCTAATTTGGGAACATCGTAGAGTTTGGCACGGTGTTGTACAATGCGCACGGCGGACCATTCGTGCTGCAAATCCAATACAACCGAGCGGCCTCCCCCATCGGTAAACTCATGGCTACAGTTATCTTGAGGCGCTTGTTTGAGTTTCATAATAATGGCTTCGCCCAAGATTTTGAAGTTGCCTTTGAAAGGAGCGCCTGTTGTAGTGGGCTGGTAACAAGTTACCTCAATAGGATTTTGAGTACCCAGCGCGCCTTCAAAAAAAAACCAACAGGCTTTGCTGCCAGCCGCGCTAGGATCGCGGTACACGCCTGTGATTTTATTGCCCGATACGCCTAAGTACGTTTCGTAATAATCTCCTGCAATAGCATAAACGTTCATCTCGTCCAATTCGCTTTTGGTCCAAGAAGTTTTAAGCGGTGGCGGCTCCAAGGAGGGCGTAGGCTCTCCACAAGACGTTAACAAGAAGCCAACAAACAGCAACAAAAAGCCAGCAAAGCGAGACATAAGGCAATACGGTTAAATAGTTCGTACGAGTAACTAATTGATCAACAAAGTAAACAATTAGGCGTGAAAAAGCCCATTAACCGCCTCAATCTCTTTGATTTCTGGCACAAAAGACTTAATGGTATGTTCTACCCCACCTTTCATGGTCATGGTACTCATCGAACAGGTTTCGCAAGTCCCCAGCCATTTAAAACGCAACACCATATCATCCGTTAACTCTACTACTTCGATGTCTCCACCGTCGGTTTTTAAATGTGGGCGCAGAGTCGTTAATGCTTGCTCCACGCGATCCAAAATATCTTGTTTCTTAGAACCCATAAGGTCGTGTATTATTGAGAGTGAAATTAATAGTAAAATAGGCTGCTAAAAGTAGACCAAAGTAGCGCTTTTATGATTTATTATAACAACAATAACAAGCTATCTATCAACTGGTTTTGACAACTTTTGTTGCTGCGATCATCTCGTTGCGAACAGCAACTTGGCGCAAAACATTTTGAGCCACTTTTTCAAAAGCTGCTTTGGCAATAGGCTCCTCGCCTTGCGCTACTGGTATGCCTTTGTCTCCGCCTTCGCGAATGCCCTGCACAATGGGAATTTGCCCCAGTAACATGGTATTGGCTTCTTTGGCTAGACGCTTGCCCGCACCCTCCCCAAAAATATAGTACTTGTTGTTCGGCAGCTCTTTGGGCGTGAACC